>JAYRMB010000005.1:0-260896 GCA_041904995.1 Azonexus sp. | reverse complement strand
ACTTCGCGCGGTTGTCCCTACACCTGTTCCTTCTGCGACCGCACGGTGTTCGAGCGCCTGTACAAGACCAATTCGCCGCAATACATCTACGATCACATGAAGTATTTGCGCGACAAGTTCGGCGTCTGGCACATCAACATGTACGACGACTTGTTTACCGCCAAGAAGCAGCGCGTGCTCGATCTGTGCGAACTGTTGATCGAAAAACCGCTGGGCATGCAGTTCAACTGCGCCATCCGTGCCGGACATACCTCGGACGAAATGCTGCACAAGCTGAAGAAGGCCGGGGCGTTGATGGTGTCGCTTGGCATCGAATCGGCCGATGCGGAGATGATGGATCGCCATAAGGCCGGTGTAACGCTGGAGGCGGTACGCGAAACGGTCAAATCGATCCACGCTGCCGGTTTGCGCGCCAAGGGCCTGTTCATCTTTGGCATGCCGGGCGAGACGGCGGACACCGTGCGCACGACCAGCGACTTCATCCTGTCGCTTGGCCTGGACGAGATGAACATGACCAAGTTCAGCCCGCTGCATGGCGCGCCGATCTGGGACGAGTGCGTCAATGATCCCAAGGGCGATTTCATCGAAGACTGGCGCCTGATGAACTGCCTCAATTTCGTCTACAAACCGGAAGGCTTCGAGACCCGCGAGGAGATGGATGCGCTGTACAACTGGCACGTCAAACGCTTCTACGATAGCAAGGGTTATCGCCGCCGCTTCGCCAAGCGCCTGTGGCAGCATCGCTGGAGCCTCTGGCACGTATTGAAGCATCTGCCGGAAACCATCGCCGCCGCACGTTATTTCAGTGCCAACAAGGAGCAACTGGAAAAGGCCAAGCGCGAGTTCAAGCTGCACCCGCGTCAGCCGCTCGGTTTGAAGCCGCAACTGTCGACCGAATTGCAGATCGACAACATCGTCTCGATGTCACCGGTCAAACTGACCCGCCGCGATGCCGCCAAGATGATCATTCCGGTGGTCTATGAAGGAACGGCCTGTTGCACGCCGCCGGCCGCACAGGCGGCGGTATAATCCCGCGCTTCGAGTTGGGTTTCTTGGGGGAACCGGCATGAAGCAGGAATTGGTTTTTCGGCATTTGGCGCTGTGCACCGCAGCAGTGGCTGTTGTCGTCTCGCTTTCCGCCTGCAAGAGTTCCGACAGCAAGCCCGAGGATGGTGCGCCGGCGGCCGAAAGTCGCAAGGAAAGCGTCATTCGTTCCGGCTATGCCTGCTGCAACCTGCACTACAACGGCGACTGGATCAGCGATTCCAACCTTGCCCAATTGCCTTTCGTGCCGGTCGGCACGCCGATCAAGGTCAAGAAGATCGACGGTTACCGTGTCTATGTCGAGGTCGATGGCAAGGCGATGCGCTTGGGCCACGACTATGGGCGGGCCGAGGAAACGACCGAGCAGTGGGTGAACAAGCTCGTCGTGCTCGAGGATCCCAAGGCCAGGATCGCCAAGTTTGCGCCGGCTGTGCGTAATGCCATCGCCAAGGGGCAGTTGACCAAGGGCATGAGCAAGGAACAGGTCATCATGTCGGTCGGCCATCCGCAGACCAACGAGAATCCACGCCTGGACGGACCGTACTGGCGCTACTGGTGGTCGAGTTTCGGCCCCTACTACGTTTATTGGTCCAAGAGCGGAATGGTCAGCAAGATCGACGGCCATTCCGAAACCGTGGGCACCATGACTTACACCGGAAAATAAAAATTTTCGCCGCCACAGGGAAGCGATAGGGGTAGAACCGATGGAACAGCAAGCACAAGCTCAGAGTGGGGTCGAACGCCGCGAATGCGACGTTCTGGTCATCGGCGGCGGCCCGGCCGGCACGACGGTGGCACCGATGCTGGCGGAAAAGGGTTACAAGGTGGTGATCCTGGAAAAGGCGCATCACCCGCGTTTCCATATCGGCGAATCGCTGCTGCCGGCCAACCTGCCGCTCTTCGAGCGCATGGGCATCGCCGAGCAGGTCAAGGCCATCGGCATGGTCAAGCCGGGCGCCGAGTTCGTCTCGCCGCACCACGAGCACACCCAGGTCTTCAACTTTGCCGAAGCCTGGGACAAGTCAATGCCGACCGCCTATCAGGTCAAGCGTGCCGAGTTCGACGAAATCCTGATCCGTAACGCCGAGAACAAGGGCGTCGAGGTGCATGAAGGCTGCAGGGCGAAGACTGTCGATTTCCTGACCGACAATTCCGTGGCCGTACGCGCCATGCATGATGACGGCCACGAGAGCGAGTGGCATGCGCGCTTCCTGGTCGATGCCTCGGGACGCGATACCTTCCTGTCCAACAAGTTCCAGATCAAGCACCGCAATCCCAAGCACAACAGTTCGGCGATCTACGGTCACTTTACCAATGCCAAGCGCCACGATGGCATGGCCGAAGGCAACATCACCATCTTCTGGTTCGAACATGGCTGGTTCTGGTTCATCCCGATGACGAACGACACCACCAGCATTGGCATGGTGACCTGGCCGTATTACATGAAGACCAAGGGCGACTGCAGCCTGCAGGAATTCCTGATGGACGGCATTGCCATGTGCCCGGCACTGGCCATGCGCCTGAAGGATGCCCAATTGGTCACCGAAGTGGAGGCGACCGGCAATTTCTCCTACGTGTCCGAGCGTTGCCATGGCGCCAACTACGTGATGCTGGGCGATGCCTATGCCTTCATCGATCCGGTCTTCTCGTCCGGCGTGTTGCTGGCCATGAACAGCGGTGTCATCGCAGCCGACGCGATCGACACCTGCCTGAAGAACCCGGCCAAGGCAGCGGCGGCCCTCAAGCGCTTCGATCAGTTGATGAAGCACGGGCCGAAGGAGTTCTCGTGGTTTATCTACCGCGTGACCAACCCGATCATGCGCGACTTCTTCATGTATCCGAAGAACATCTTCCGCGTGAAGGAGGCCCTGCTCTCCGTACTGGCTGGCGATATCTTCGGCAAGACCCCGATCTGGCGTTCGATCTGGATCTTCAAGGGACTTTATTACTTCGCCAACCTGATTCAGCCCAAGCGTGCCTTCATGGGCTGGAAGCGGCGCAAGTTCAACATCCGCAAGGTCGACGAAGCCGTCGTCTACAACGCATAGTGACGCTGCAATACGTTTCCTCCTCGGCGGCGGTTTCACGTGAAACCGGCAGCGAACTCGGGGGTACTCGTCTCGGCCAGGCGCAGGCTGTCGTTGCGCCGGGCTGGCCAGTGCAGGGCATTTTTGCCCCGGTCCTCGGGTGCACCGCAGATGTGCTGCACGAAACCTGGCTGTGTGCCGGACCGGTCGTGGCTGGCGTCAGCGAGGAAGTGAGCTGGCGGCGGGCCGGTGACCTGTTGTTTGGTGTCATCGAACTGGATGAAGCCCGTTTTGTCGGTACTCCTGGCAAGACGGCCCTGCAGGCGGCGAGTGAGGAAGCCTACGACCGCATCTTCCGCCTGCTCGATGCGCAGGGCCTGCCGCAGCTGTGGCGCGTCTGGAACTACCTGGCTGCGATCAACGAGGAAAGCGAGGGCCTGGAGCGTTATCGCCAGTTCAACATCGGGCGGCAGGATGCCTTCCTCGCCTACCATCGTGGTACCACCGGCAATGTGCCGGCCGCCTGCGCGCTCGGTGTGAGCGGTGGCCCGGTGTCGATCGCCTTTATGGCCGGCAAGACGCCGGCCGTGCCGGTCGAGAATCCGCGCCAGGTCAGCGCCTACAACTATCCGAGCGAATACGGTCCGCGCAGCCCGACCTTCTCGCGTGCCGCCCTGGTCTATCCGCCGGGGCAGGAAATCCTGTTCATTTCCGGTACGGCCAGCATCGTCGGCCACCGGACCGTGCATCTCGGCGACGTGGCCGCGCAAACGACCGAAGCCATGGCCAATATTGCCGCCGTGGTCGGCGAGGCCAATCGCGCCGCGCGCGGCCCGGCCTATGCGCTCTCCGAATTGTCCTACCGCATCTATATCCGCCACGCCGGCGATTTCGCTGCCGTCCGGGCGGCCTTGGCGCCCTTGATCGGTGCTGCGGAAGCCGTTTACGTCCAGGCCGACATTTGCCGTGCCGACCTGCTGGTGGAAATCGAGGCCATGGCCTCGCAGTCGCTGGGGAGTTGCTGATGTCCGGGAAAATTCAGTTCGCACGACGCATGGTGGCCGGTCTGCTGGTCGGCATGGGGATGACCGGCGCCATTCAGGCAGCCGAGGACAAACCGCTGTGGGAAATCGGCGCCGGTGCTGCGGCATTGAGCTTCCCGGCGTATCGCGGTTCGGACCAGACGAATAATTTCGTCATGCCCGTGCCCTACTTCACCTATCACGGCGATTTCCTGAAGGCCGACCGGCATGGCGTGCGCGGCCAGATTTTCGATACCGACCGGCTCGACCTGACCGTTTCGGCTGCCCTCTCGCCGCCGGCATCGAGCAAGGATATCAATGCCCGTAGCGGCATGCCCGACCTCGATCCGACCTTCGAGATCGGCCCGCAACTCGATGTGACGCTGTGGCGCTCCGACAGCCGCGCCCGCTTCGTCAAGCTCCTGATGCCGCTACGCGCCGCTTTTACGGTCGATAGCTCGCCGAAGGACATCGGCTGGGTCTTCCACCCCAAGCTGAACATGGACATCACCGATCTGCCCGGCCTGAACGGCTGGAATCTCGGCCTGCTTGCCGGCCCGCTGTTCGGCGACAAGCGCCAGCACGCCTATTTCTACTCGGTGGCGCCGCAGTATGCGACGGCCGCTCGCCCGGCCTACGAGGCCAGGGCCGGTTATGCCGGCATGCAGTACCTGGCTTCCGTCTCGAAGCGTTTCCCGTCGTTCTGGGTCGGCGCCTTCCTGCGTTACGACAACCTGAGCGGTTCCACCTTCGAAGACAGCCCGCTGGTCCGCGACAAGAACTATGTGGCCGGCGGCATCGCCATATCCTGGATCCTCGGCGAATCGTCGACGCGTGTGAAAGTCGATGACTGAGGCCCGCCGCGCGGTCAATCCGCTGTGGGCCTTTTACGAACAGATCGCCATGGTGGTCGGGTTGTCGGCGCTGGCCGTCATCTGCCTGTGTTGGCTGCCTTTTGCCATGCTCCTCCATCCGCTGTTGCCTCGACGCATCGGGCAGCCGCTGGGACGGCGCGTGATCATGGGCGGGTTTCGCTTCTACCTGCGCTTTCTCGAAATTTTCTGCGCCTGTCGGTTCGATCTTGCAGAACTCGACAGGCTGCGTGATCAGGGGCCGATGATCCTGGCTGCCAACCACCCCTCGCTGCTCGACGCGGTGATGATCCTGTCCCGTTTTCCCGATGCCGTCTGCGTCATGAAGGCGGCCCTGCTCGATAACATCCTGTTCGGCGCCGCCGCCCGCCTGGCGCGCTATATCCGCAACAACGCCCCACTCGAAATGATCCTCTCGGCGCGCGAGGAACTGCAGCGCGGGGCCAAGCTGGTGATCTTTCCCGAAGGTACGCGGACCAGCGATTTCCCGCTCGATCCGTGCATGAACAGCGTCGGCCTGATCGCCAGTCGGGCCAAGGCGCCAGTGCAGACCTTGCTGATCGAGTTTTCGACGCCCTATCTCGGCAAGGCCTGGCCGCTCTTCCGCCGCCCCTGCCTGCCGCTGACCAGTCGCATCCGCCTCGGCCAGCGCTTCGCTCCGCCGACCGACATCGAGGCTTTCACCCAGGAACTGGAAGCCTATTACCGCGCGGAATTTGCCCAAAATCCGGTGTGCACCGCAGCAGTCGCCGCCTGACCACAGAAATCCATGAATCCCGCTTCGACCACGCATCTCGTCCTGATTCCCAGCTACAACCCCGGCCCCAATGTGCTGGAAACGGTACGCGCGGCGCGTGCGCAGTGGGCTCCGGTGTGGGTGGTGGTGGATGGCAGCACCGATGGTACGGCCGAGCAGCTACAGGCGCTGGCGGTGCAGGATGACGGGCTGAAAGTCATCGTTCTGCCGCAGAACCGCGGCAAGGGTGCGGCGGTGCTCGAAGGTATCACGCAGGCGGCAGCCCTCGGTTTTACCCACGCACTGACCATGGACTCCGACGGCCAGCACCCGGCCGACCTGATCCCAACCTTTATGGCCGCCTCGCAGGCTGAGCCGCAGAAAATGGTCCTCGGCAAGCCGGTGTTCGGGCCGGAAGCGCCTGCCCTGCGCGTCAATGGCCGCAAGGTGTCGAACGGCTGGGCCAATCTGGAAACCTTGTGGATGGGCATCGGCGATTCGCTGTATGGTTTTCGCGTCTATCCCATCGGGCCGCTGATGAAGATCATGCGCGGCAATCGCTTCATGCGCCGTTTCGATTTCGACCCCGAGGCGGTCGTCCGCCTGTGCTGGGCCGGCGTCTATCCGCGCAATATCGATGCCCCGGTGCGCTACCTGTCGGCCGAGGAAGGCGGCGTCTCGCATTTCAAATACCTGCGCGACAACACGCTGCTGACCTGGATGCACACCCGCCTGTTCATCGGCTTCGTGCTGCGCCTGCCGCTTCTGCTCGCTCGTTATGTGATGCGCTAGATCATGAATACGACTGAAATCTTCCTGATCGCGATGACCATCATCTTCACCGTGCCCTGGTTGATCTGGCGGCTCGGCAAGACCGATTACTTTGCGCCGCTGGTCGTCGTCCAGATCATCACCGGCATCCTGCTCGGGCCGGGTGTGCTGGGCAAGGCCTTTCCCGATTACTACAGTTTCGTCTTCACGCCGGCCGTCATCCAGTCGCTGAACGGCATCGCCTGGTGGGCGGTCATGCTCTTCGTGATGATCGCCGGCGTCGAGCTCGATCTGAAAAAGGTCTGGGCGCATCGCCGCGAGAGCTCGATCACCGCCGGGCTGGCGCTCGGCACACCGCTCGCCTTCGGTTGCGCGGCAGCGTTGCTGATGCTGGGGTTCGCGGGCTGGATGGGGCCGAAAGCGCAAACCTGGCAATTTGTCCTCGGTGTTGGCATGGCTTGCGCCGTCACCGCCCTGCCCATCCTGATCCTGCTCATGGAAAAGCTGGAAATCCTGCGCCAGCCCATTGGCCAGCGCATCCTGCGTTACGCCAGCCTGGACGATATCGCCATCTGGGGCGTGCTGGCGTTGATTTTGATGGACTGGGAGCGTATCGGCCGTCAGGTGGCTTTCCTCATTGCCTTTGCTGTGGCGGCCTGGCTGTTCCACAAGCTGATGCAACGCATTGCCGAGCGCGACCGCTGGTATGTCGCGCTGATATGGCTGGCGGCGATCGCCTTCGGGGCCGATTGGGCCGGCCTGCACTTCATGGTCGGCGCCTTCCTGGCCGGCGCCAGCATGGAAGCCGAGTGGTTCGATCAGGAAAAAATGGACCAGCTGCGCCACCATGTTCTGCTCGTCATCATGCCGGTCTTCTTCCTGAGCACCGGCCTGCGTACCAACTGGGCGCTCGGCGGCGCTGCCGTATTCATCGCCGCCGCCCTGCTGCTGGCCGCTTCGATTGCCGGCAAGCTGATCGGCATCCGCGTGGCCGGCCGCATCCTCAAATGGGCCCCGGGCGAAGCCAGCATCATCGGCTGGCTGTTGCAGACCAAGGCCCTGATCATGATCATCTTCGCCAACATCCTGCTCGACAAACAGATCATCACCAGCGAAACCTTCACCGCCTTGCTGCTGATGGCGGTGGCCAGCACCATGCTGACGGTGCCGATGGTCGCGCCCAAGTTGTCCCGCCTCCGCAGCTTGATCGAACGCGCCGCTTGATCGTCTGCCGTCAGTTTCCAGGGGCTGCCGACCAGCGGTCCCTGCCCCCGAGCTTGGCGTGATAGAGCTCGGCATCAGCCCGACTCAGGACTGGATCGATATCAGTTTCATCGTTGCGGACGCACGATATGCCGATACTGACGGTAAAACGTATGGTCTCGCCCGCTGGCGTTTGGATTTCACGGCTACGCACAGCATTCAACAGCCTTTCGGCGACTTCGGAAGCTTCCTGGCAACTCGTTTCCGGGAGCAAGACAACGAATTCTTCTCCGCCAAAGCGGGCCAGGATGTCGGTGGCCCTCAGTGTCTGCTTGATGGCGCTCACCAACTCGACCAGAACTCGATCTCCTTCACCGTGACCATGGGAGTCGTTGACTCGCTTGAAATGGTCGGCATCGATCAGCATGACCGATAAAGCTTGTTGGCTACGCTGACTCAACTTCAACAGTGTTTGGGCGCGCTCCATGAATGCCCTTCGATTGAAGGCGCCGGTGAGAGGATCGGTGGTGGCGAGTTCGACCAGCATTTTCTCGTACGCCAGCCGTTCAGAGACATCTCTTATCGTCGCGATATGCAGGCGGCTACGGCCAACCAAAGCGGAGCCCACGGTAATCTCGATCGGGAATTGACTGCCATCCTTGCGCTGTCCCATGACTTGGCGTCCCGCTGCCATTGTGCGGACCGTTTCGGCGACGGGTTGGCGAATATAGCGATCATGCATTGACGCTTCGTCGGGTGGCATGAGGCGATTCACCGAGTGGCCAAGCATTTCCTCAGACGAAAAACCGAAGAGTTGCTCTGCCGCAGGATTGAACTCTTGAACTTCTCCCTGTTCGTCTATAACGATCACACCATCCTTGGTGGTTTCGAGAAAAGTGCGAAGTCTCCGTTCGCTATCGACAATCGCCAAGCGCGCGTTCTGGTAGCCGAATATCATCCAGGCGAGCAACGCACTTAGCAGGATCAAAGAGAACTCGGCAAAATCCAGAATACCTTGATTGACCTGCCAGCCCCCAATCGGTCGTACAGCGAGCTGCCATGAGCCGCCAGCAACGGAGAGGTTCAGTTTCAGAGAATCGATGTGGAATAACGATGCTTCCCCAAAAAAGACTTCCCCTTGCTCGCCTTTGGCATCTTTGCCTCGCAACGCATAAGCCATTCCGTCAACTTCTTCGTCTATTCCGGCCGAAGCTAGAAGCCCGTCGATGTTCAGGACAAGGCTAAGCATTCCCCAATACTTGCCATTACTGAGGAAAACCGGCGTCCGGCTGATAATGCCGTAGCCGCCTTGGCGCAATGCAACAGGGCCGGCCAGTATGGTTTGACGTTGATCGATGGCTTGCTGAACTGACGCCGATTGTTCGGCGTTGTCCGGATAGTAGAAACCAATCGCCTTTTCGTTACCTTCGAGAGGGTGGACATAGGCAATCATGTTGTTCGGAGCAACGGCCAGACTACGCAAGTTTCGGCCTTGTTGAAACAAGGCCTTCAGTGCCTGGCGAAAGTGTTCGTCCAGAGGTTGAGTATCTCCACCGATGAAAGCGACGAGGCCGTTGGCAAGATATACGTTGGCGCTCAGTTCTGCATCCAGACGGGTCAGTTTCAATAGTGCCGTCTGCATGACTTCACTCTTGTAGCGATGAACCATCTGTTGTTTCTGTGAATCGATCACCAAGTGAACGATCGAAATTAGACCGATAAAGACAGCCAGCGGCAGGAGCAAGGCTCCTGAACCGAATCTGTTCAGCCATTGCGTCAATGCTTTGTACATGAGAAATACATATGGGATATCAATGGCTTGCGTCGCCAGAAGTCACCACGGACATTCCTCTAGATTGACAAAAATGTCAATTGCGGAAAACACTAATTCAGGACAATCTAAATCGAGCACCTTGTAGAAAAATGGAAATCCCCGCCCACTACTTTTCCTGCGAACTCGAACGAGTCGATTTCCAGATCCCTGGCAGTCGAGACATTCTGGAGTTTGGCGTGGATTGGTGCCCGCATTGCCAGACGGCTCAGTCAGCGATCAAGGCGGGTTTGGCCGATTGCCATCCCGTTCGGTATCTCAAGATCGAGGATGGCCCCGGCCGGAGGCTGGGACGCAGCTTTCGCGTAAAACTCTGGCCGACCATGATTTTCCTGCGCGACGGTCAGGAGGTTGCCCGTCTGGTGCAGCCCGTCGAGCCCGATGAGGTCAGACGAGCTGCCCGCGAAGCGGCATTGGATTTTTAGCGCGAATCTCGCCAGGCAACGAGTGCGGATCGCTCGATGAAGGTCTCCAGGCGATTGATGTTTCCGGGCAACTGACGCCCTTCCCATTGTTCCGTTGCCCAGCGCTTGACGTTGGCGGCCAGTTCGCCATGTTCGATGGCATGGGCCAAGGCGACTTCGCAATCGTGGATGTCGTCTGCTGAACCGCACATCTCGCTGGCTGCGGCATGCAGGCTGATGCTGGTGGGACTGACTTGCATATCACTGTCCTCCTGCGCATGGGTGAAACGCCAATCTAGCGGAAAAGCGGGCGACAAAAAAGGCCGGAACCCTCTGCAGGTTGCGGCCTCTATTGCTACATGTTCTTTGGTGCATGGGCGGCACTCGAACAAATCGTTAAGTCAATTGCAGCACAATGATCTTCGATTTTCAATTATCGAATCTACCCCCAAAGTTACCCAGGTTGGTTGATGTGCCTCTCACTTGATCGCCTTGGCATCCTTAACCATTGGCTGAATGAATCCCTCTCGCTCAAGAGCATGTATGACCCCGCGTAGCAGATAGTTGTTGGTAAAGCTCAGGGTGTAACTACGGCTCCCCTCGCGTGTTGGGCGGATCATGTGTCTATCAACCAATTTCGAAATTAAATACGTGCGTTGCCGATTCGTTAACGTCAGCACACCATCGATGTCTGAAGCTCGGAATTCGCCCTGAGTTACGGCTATTCCGAGCACTGCCTCTTCCTGTGCAGTCAGCCATTGCCGCTCTTTGCTAAACGCAATCGCCGGGCGAAGGATGTGGTCCCTTAGGTAGTCGTAGTGGGTGATCTTATCGACTTTTTGTAACTCATCTTTTATCCCGCTCAGCACATATAGGCACCAATCAGCCAGGCCGTCATCGGTTGCTGTATCTGCTCGAGAAAGCATTGCGTAATACGCGCTTCTATCGTTGCAGAACACAGCGGTGGGGTTCAATACCCGGCCTCCGGCCTGTACATTGAACCCATATTTGATCAGCATCGCATAGCTAAGCAACCTTACGGTTCGGCCATTCCCATTGCCAAATGGGTGTATCCACAGGAATCTGTGGTGTGCAAGTGCCATCTTTAGCAGGTCGTACTTTGGCGCATCTTCACGATTTATGAAGTCAGTCAGTTCCTGCATGTACATCGCAACCAGTGCGGCGTCAGGAGGTACATGGGTTGCACCGCCAATGCGCACACCTTTATCCCGATATTGACCTGGGCTACTGTCACCTTCTCGCTCAAGACCGTCCACGGTCATAAGGTGCAGTTCCCTGATGAATTGCTCGGTGATATGCCCGCCTACCTGAATGGACTGTTCAATGTAGTCCATGCTTTTCTCGATGTTGCGTACCTCCTTGATTTGGTCCGCAGGATCGGCAGGGGTTTCAATCTTGCTTTCGATATATTCGGCGAGCGTTGTGTGATTGCCTTCAATACGAGCCGACCCAAGGCTCTCTAGGGTGTGAAATATCTCCTTGAGCTGCATGAAGACGGCGGCCGGCGTATCTCCGCTGAGTCTAAGACGCCGCAAATGATCCAATTCAATGACAACATCAGTCAGCGGCGAATCGAAGCTCAAGGGCAGCATTCGCAAGGGAGCATCTACAAAGTGCTGAGGCATATAATTACAAAGCCGTTATAAAGTAAGTACAACTTACCATCACTAACACACTGCCTACAAAGGATTTTTAGCCATTGGCTAACAGAAAAAAATACAAACTAGTAACGCAACAACTACAAAGCTCTAAGAGAGTATCTACAAAACCGGATGTAAGACACTGTTAGTAATATGGTTTTATGGTGGTTAACCTTGGAATTGAAAATATCCAATTTGAGCAGGTGTTTTTCCGCTCTGGGAAAAGCCCAATTTTGCCGGACAGCTTGCAGGGCTTCTCGTTGGCATTAGCGGTGTGAATGGCACTGTCGGTCAACGGCATGGCTGCCGCTCCGTCTATGAGTCGAAGATAGGCCGTAACCTGTGGGGGTAGGTGTCTGGGAGCGGGTGCTCTTACCCCCGTTGTTACCCACATAAAGGTTCGAATAGTCTGAACCGTTCTGGACGTTATGGGAGCAAAAGGCAATAAAAAACCCGCATCTACGCGGGTTTGACAGTGCTACTTGGACTGCCTTGGATTGCTATTTGGTGCTCTGGGCGAGACTCGAACTCGCACACCTTACGGCACTACCCCCTCAAGATAGCGTGTCTACCAATTTCACCACCAGAGCCTGGTGCGTCCTGACGGGGTCGAACCGCCGACATTCGCCTTGTAAGGGCGACGCTCTACCAACTGAGCTAAGGACGCGAAAGGGCGCGGATTATAAACGGAATTTCAGGAATTTTCGAGAGGGAGGGTGAATTTAATGCGTAAGTCTTACCGGAGTCGCCGTTTTATCGCATTTCTTCCTGTACACCGTCAGCCAGCTTGATGATAAATTCGTCACGAATAAATGGCAGATTTGCCAAGCCTAAGGGGCCGGTGCCGATGGATAGCTCGTACAAGACAGTTCCCGATAGCCTCGCAAAGCGCGCTTGGTGGGCGGTGCCTGTCGTGGCGTGGGGGATTGCCGTCGGCGCGTCGCTCTTTTCCCATCTGGCCGATATCGAAGCTCAGGCTACGCAGATTGCCGTGGAAGGGGCGCGCAACATGTTCCGCATGGTCGTCCTGACCCGTGCGTGGAATGCCGAGCATGGCGGGATCTATCTACCGATCGGTGACAAGATCAAGCCGAACCCTTACCTTGAGCATCCCCGTAGGGATCTGGTTACCACCGACGGTACGCGGCTGACCATGATCAATCCGGCCTACATGACTCGCCTGCTGAGCGAACTGGCCCAGGAAATGGACGGCGCGACCTTTCGTATTACGAGTCTGCGACCGATTCGCCCAGGGAACGAGGCCGATCCTTGGGAAAAGAAGGCCCTGCAGGAGTTCGAAAACGGTCGTCCCGAACTGCTGGAGGTGGTGACAGCCGAGGGCGGCGGCACGCGCCTGTTGCGCTACATGGCGCCGTTGAAGGTAACGCCTGCCTGCTTGAGTTGCCACATCAAGCAGGGTTATCGCGAAGGTGACGTGCGCGGTGGCATCAGCGTCACGCTGCCCTTTTCTCCTGTCGAAGCGGCGTTGGCCGGTGCGAAAAAGCAGTCGGTCATCAACCATGTCGGTATCTTTCTTCTTGGCGCCTTGTTCGGTCTTGTTCTGCTCGAATTGTTGCGCCGCCGCTGGTTGAATCTCGGGGAAACGATCGGTCAGCTGGAGGCGGCAAAGACCGATCTGGCGGCTTCCAATCAAGCCCTGACTCAGGCCAAGGATGCGGCGGAGGCAGCCAGCCTGGCGAAAAGCCGATTCCTGGCCAACATGAGTCATGAACTGCGTACGCCGCTCAATGCCATCACGGGATTCACGCATTTGCTCAAGCGCAAGCTGGGCGACCCCAAGCAGATGGAGAATCTTGAACAAATCCAGCGGGCCTCGGGCCATCTGCTCGACATGATCAATCAACTGCTCTGCCTGGCCAAGGCGGATACCGGGGAATTGGAGTCCGTGGCCGAGGTGTTTCAGGTTGGCCAACTCGCCGAAGAGTTGTTCTCGGAGTTGCTGGAAAATGTAGCCGGACGCCCGTTGGCGGCTGCCCTGGAGATCGAGCCGGCAACCATGGCCTGCCGCTTGAACGGCGACCGCCGTCATATTGCCGAAATTGCCCGCCACTATTTGGCCAATGCGGTGAAATTCAGCGAAGCCGGGGAGATCGCATTGTCGGTCAGCCTGCAGCCGCAGGGTGTGGGGCGCAGCCGCTTGCGGCTGGCTGTGCGCGATCAGGGTATCGGCATTGCTCCGGAGCATGTGCCTCACCTATTCACGCTGTTCCATCAGGTGGACGGTTCCTCGACGCGCCACCACGGTGGCAATGGTATTGGCCTGATTCTTTGCAAGCGCTTGGCCGACTTGATGGGCGGCGAAGTCGGCGTTACGAGCGAATTGAATCGGGGCAGCGAATTCTGGCTGGAAGTGACGCTGCCCAGCGCTTAGATCATGCCGCCGTTGATCGAGATGACCTGCCCGGAGATGTAGGCGGCTTGCGGCGAAGCGAGGAAGGCAACGAGATCGGCGACCTCCTCGGGTTTGCCGGCCCGCTGCATGGGGACGATCTTCTTGATGGTGTCGGCATCGAAGGCGCCTTCGATCATGTCGGTGGCGATGACGCCGGGCGCCACGCAATTGACCGTGACGCCGCGGCTGGCCAGTTCCAGGGCCAGCGACTTGCTGGCGGCGTGCAAGGCACCCTTGGCTGCCGAATAATTGACCTGCCCCCGGTTGCCGGTGATGCCGGCGACCGACGAGATGTTGACGATGCGACCCCAGCGTGTGCGGATCATTGGCATCGTCAGTGGCTGGGTAACGTTGAAAAAGCCGTTGAGCGACACGTCGAGCACCGAATCCCATTGCTCGCCGCTCATGCCGGGGAAGACCGCGTCGGCGTGGATGCCGGCGTTGTTGACCAGAATCTGGATCGCGCCGGCTTCGAGCAGCTTTTCCAGTGCAGCGGCGGTGGTGCTGCGGTTGGTCACGTCAAAGGCGACGGCTTCGGCGCTACCACCAGCGGCAATGATGGTTTCAACCACGGCGCTGGCCTTGTCCAGGCTGCGATTGGCATGGACGATGACGTGATGGCCGTCGGCGGCCAGGCGCTGGCAGATCGCCGCGCCAATGCCGCCGCTGCCGCCGGTGACGAGGGCGCGTTTCATGGAGGCTCCGTTTTTCACGATTATTCGCCGTGCACCGCAGCAGCGTCGAGGACGACGGCGGCGCGGCCTTCCAGCAGGCAGCGACCGGCGTGGTGTAGCGAAAACTGGTAGAGGATGTTGTTACCATCGCCGGACAGGCGCTCGGCGACGACGTCGAGTTCTTCCGGCAGATCGTCCAGCCGGGCGACGTGCAGGCTGACGCTGCGCACGCTGGTCAGGTAGCCTTGGCGCGGCCGGTCGTCGGCATTGGCCAGCAGCGCACCGTGGATGGCCATGGCCTGCGCGGCGTATTCGATGCCGTTGGCGGCGCCCAGGCGCCCTTCGGCGCGCAAGGGGTTGGCCGGGTCGGCGTGGCTGGTGGCGGCGCAAGCGATGCGGCTATCCGACCAGTCGACCACGCGGTCGAGCAGGCACATCGTCCCTTGGTGTGGAATGCGTTGGCTGATCCAGTCGCGGTTCAGCATGGCTGGAGGTCGATTTCCAGTTGCATCGGCGGCAGGTAATCGACCACCACCGGGCCGCCCTCCCCGTTGGCCAGACGACGCAGGAAAGGCAGCGCGCGTAGGGCCGGAATTGCCTGGCGCTGGGCTTCGAGGCCCGCGTGCGCCAACGGTTCGGCGGCTGCCGTGCTGGGGCGCACGGTGATCTGCGCCAGCGCGCGGGGACTGCGTTCGGGCGTCAGGACCAAACCGACGCCGCCAACATCCGGCACCGGCCGGGTGGCGAACAGCGGTTCCGGGTACTCGCTGTCATAGGCGACGAGCAAGGTAGGTTGCTGCGCCAGAACCACTTGTGCCAAGGCATCGAGCAGCCCCGCGCCAAAGCCGGCGTCGTAGGCGCAGATGACCTGGCTGGGGGCCATGGCGTGGGTGGCGATGCCCCAGTAACCGGCGGCAGCGTTGTGTACCGAATTGTGGAAGCGGGTCGGCGAAATCTGACGGTCTTCGCTGGCGAGTTGCTCGCAAATGGCGTGGCAGTTATGGCCGTCCGCGCCTGAAGCGGAAAATACCGTGGCCAGCGTAGCCACGTCCGCGCCGGCATGGGAGGCCGCTTCGAGGCCGATGGCCAGCGCGCCCTTGACCAGGCGGCTAGTGCGGCGGCGCTCGGCCGGCGGCAGGATGGCCGGGGCGGGCAGGACGCTGGGAAGGTTTTCCCAAGCCTGCTCGCCACGCAGGATGGCGCGCGCGGTCGGCCAGTCGGGCATGCCCGGGGCGAGGAAACCAATGCCTTCGATCCAGGCGGTAAGCGGGGTCGGGGTCATGCGGCCACCCCGAAGATCAGGCTGCAATTGCTGCCGCCGAAGCCGAAGGAATTGGACAGGGCGTGGCGCACGGTCGCATTACGGCCGTGCAGCAGGTAGTCGATAGGAATGGCCGGGTCGAGCGTTTCGGTGCCGGGGCTGCCCGGCAGGTAGCCATCGGTCAGCGCCAGCGCGCAGATCACCGCTTCGACCGCGCCGGCCGCGCCCAGCGTGTGGCCGGTGGCCCCCTTGGTCGAGCTGCAGGGCACGCGGCTGTCGAACAGTGCGACGACGGCCTTGCCTTCGGCAGCGTCGTTGGCTGGTGTCGAAGTGCCGTGCAGGTTGATGTAATCGATGTCGCCGACCGTCAATTGGGCAGATTTGAGCGCCGCTTCCATCGCCAGCTTGGCGCCCAGGCCTTCCGGATGAGGCGAGGACATATGGTAGGCGTCGCTCGACTCACCGCAGCCAAGCAGCAGCACGCTGCCGGGAGCCGCATCGTTGGCGCGTTCGAGCAGCGCGAAGGCGGCGCCCTCGCCGATCGAGATACCGTTGCGCGAAGCATCGTAGGGACGACAGGGGCGGGACGAGGTCAGTTCGAGCGAGGCGAAGCCGTACAGCGTGGTCAGGCACAGGCTATCGACGCCGCCGACGATGGCGGCATCGATGGTGCCGAGAGCCAGCTGACGGGCCGCCGCGGCGAACACCTTGGCGCTCGACGAGCAGGCGGTCGAGATGGCCATGGCCATGCCTTCCAGGCCGAAATAGTCGCGGGTGAATTCGGCCAGCGAGAAGGAGTTGTGCGTCGTCCGGTAGATGAAATCGGCCGGTAGCGCGCCGGTTGCCGGGTCGCGCCGGCGGTAGGCCAGTTCGGTCTGCAGGATGCCGGCCGTGCTGGTGCCGAGGAAGACGCCGACGCGGGTTTTGCCATAGCGGCCGATGGCGGCACGCACGTGCTCGGCGAAGCCGTCGGTTTCCAGGCCCATCTGGGTCAGGCGATTGTTACGGCAATCGTAACGGGCCAGGTTTTTTGGCAATTTCTGCTCGTCCACCGCAGCAACCTCGCCGATCCAGGTATCGAGCTTGACCGTTTCGAAGGTGCAGGGAGCGAGTCCGCTGCGGCCGGCGCGGAGCGCGGCGCGCGTGGCATCGAGCCCGCGGCCGAGGCAGGTGGTGGCGGTGTAGGAAGAGAGCAGCAGCGGCGTCACGACGTGTTCCGGAACCAAGGGTTGCCAATTTTAACAGACATGCCGAAAGGCTTGCCGAATGTCTCCGGAATGACATTTTTCTGCCGAGTTGGCGCCTAGACTGGGCGCGCAACTATAACCACTCTCAGGAGACAGCATCATGCAATTACCCTTGGTTCGCCGCCTGCTGGCCGGCATCGTCCTGATATTTTCCTTAAGTCTCGCCCACGCACAGTCAGGCTCGGTGCGCTTCGGTCAGTCCCTGCCCTTGAGCGGCCCCTTGGCCGAGCTGGGCAGCGAGTACCGCGACGGCATGCTGGCCTATTTCAATGCGCTGAACGCCAAGGGCGGCATCAACGGCCGCCGTATCGAACTGGTCTCGCTGGACGACGGCTATGTCGTCGACCGCAGTGTGGAAAACGCCAAGACCCTGATCGACAAAGAGGACGTCTTCGCCCTGCTCGGCATGTTCGGTTCAGCCAATTACGCCGCCCTGCTGCCCTTGATCAACGAAAAGGCCATCCCCTCGCTCGCCCCGTATACCGGTTCGGACGAGCTGCGCCAGCAGAGTTCGCCGACCACCTTCTGGCTGCGCGCCAGCTACGGCGACGAGACGGAAAAGATCATCGACCAGCTGACCACCTTGGGGATCAACCGCATTGCTGTGTTCTTTCAGGACGACGCCTTCGGCAAGTCGGGCCTGGCCGGTGTCGAAAAGGCCCTGGCCAAGCGCAAGCTGAAGGTCGTTGCCACCGGTGCTTACGACAAGACCAAGAACGACGTGCGTGAGGCCACGCGTGCCATTGCCGCCGCCGACCCGCAAGGCGTGGTGATGATCAGTACCTACAAACCGACGGCCGCCTTCGTCAAGGAAATGCGCCAGACCGGCAAGCAAACCCAGTTCTTTGCCCTGTCGGTGGTTGGCTACAAGGCCTTGCAGGCCGAAATGGGCATCGGTGCGGCGGGCGTTGCCATCGCCCAGGTCATGCCCTACCCGTTTTCCGGACTGACGCCGGTCGTCCGCGAATTCCAGGCTTTGCCGGCGGAGTTCGCCCCGAAAAGCGGCGCAACCTATACAGTGATCGAAGGCTACATTGCCGCCAAACTGGCCGCCGAAGCCCTGCGCCGGGCCGGACCGCAGCCGACGCGAGAAAAACTGATGGCTGCGCTGGAAGGCATGCGCAACTTCGACCTGGGCGGCCTCAATGTCGACTACGGCAAGACCAATCGCCTCGGCTCACATTTCGTCGAAGTAACCATCGTTGGCAGCTCGGGACGGCTGATGCGCTGAGTTAGCTGGATGCCGCGAGATCACCGGGGAGCCCGCAGTATCTTCCCGGTTTTTTGCTGTTTTGACCGGTGCACCGCAGCAGTGAGTATTAGCGCCCGCTACGGGCGAGACAGCCTCGGTAACGCCCTTCGACGCGGCGGGCGAACCATTCGGTGGTGAGCTGGCGGGTGATCTTGGGGCTTTTCAGGTCGATTTGCGGCATGGCTTGGCGCGGCATGGGCCGGCCACCGCCTTGCTCGGCCAGTTCGAAAACGCGGTTGAACAGCGGGCTCTTGGCAAAGGTGGCGGTCTTTTCCAGCAACAGGTCGCGGCGGATTTGCGGCCGGCTCATGTCCAGCTTGCCGGCGAGGCCGATGGCAGCCTCTTCGACGCTGCTCGCCACAGCCGCCGGCTGGCCGTTCTCGTAGCGCAGCAGGTCGCCGTCCGGCGTCAGCGTCTTGCCGCTGACCTTGGCCAGCGCATTCTGGAAGGCGGCGTTGCGGCTGCTGTAGCGCCCGGCGTTGAAATCGGCGAAGCGATAGACGATGTTGTCGTAGCCGACCGGGTAATCGAGCAGGATGGAGCTGCCGAAATAGACGCCACCGCGCCGGGTGAACACTTCGTCGCGAACTTTCCGGGCGACCGGATAGGGGTAGGCCTTTTCCTTGACCTGTTTTTCGGCGAATTCGATACTGACCTGCATCGGCCCGCCGGTGCGTACCGGGTTGTAGTCGGCGAAGAGCTGCCGGCCGAAGGGCAGTTCGCCGATCATGTCCTCGAACAGCGCGTTGAGCTGCTTTTCGGTCTTCAGCGCATCGATCCGCTCGTCGTAGGTCTTGCCGTCGGGCGAGGTCTTCTTCAGTGCCGTATTGACGATCAGCTTGGGAATGCCGAAGCGCCCTGCCCGGGTTTCCAGTTCGCGGCGCACGATGTTGGGCAGGCCGGGCACCGTCGGGTCGGCCTGGAAGCTGGATTCCTGTTCGATGACGGCGACGGTGGCGCAATAGGTCTGCGCTGCGTGCGGAATGTCGAGTGCCTTGTAGGCAGCATACAGATCGCCGGCCCAGCCGGCCTTGTCCCGGGCGGTGGCGGGGATCAACTGGATGATGCGTTGCTTGACCTCGGCTTCAGACAGCGAGGTCGGCCAGGCAGTGGCCGGCTTGCCGTCGGCACGGCGCCCCATGTCGGCCGGCAAGGCCGGCCCTTCCGGCTCGCTCTCGAAGCTTGAGCAGCCAGCGAGCACGGTGAGGGCGATGCCAAGGGGCAGCCAGCGGCGCATGGGTTTAAGCGGGTACCCGGCAGATCAGCATCACATTGGCGAAGGGTTTGCCTTCGTTCATGTCCATCGTGTCGACCGTGAAACCGAGGTTCTTCAGGATATCGACCCATTCGGCGAGCGGCCGGCAATACAGGCGCGGCAGGCGGTGGCCGCGCACGAAGGTGACGGCATGATCGACCCAGTTGCACAGGTGATAAGGCAGGCCGGCCGAGGCGTCGCCGACGCGGGTCAGGAACAGGCCGCCCGGCGGCAGCGCGGCGCGGATGCGCTTGAGGACGTCCTTCTGCCGGCCGTGGTCGAAATAATGCAGGGCGTCGAGGATGGACACGACGTCAACCTGGCCGAAATCGGTCTTGCACATGTCGCCCTGGCGGATCTGAACGATCGGATGGTCGCGGCCGAAGGCGCGGGCGGCGCGGTCAACGTCGCGTTGCATCAGCTCGTAGCCGAGCAGTTGCGTCGGCTTGGGCGGCTCGGCCCAGTCGCTCGGCCAGTTGCCAGCTTCGTAATGCTGGCGGGCGGCGAGCAGCCAGGAAAACAGGCTGCCCTGGCCGCAACCGAGATCGAGGAAGCGCCCGCTCTTGGGGAAGATGCCCTGGCGCAGCAACTCGCGGAAGATGCAGTCGGAGGACAGTTTGCCGCGGGCGTAGTGGTAGGCGAAATGGCCGCCGGTACGGAACGGGCGGGCGGCTTCGTCGAGCAGGCTCTTGAGGAAAGACTTGTTCATGGCAGGGCTTCGTGGAGCGTGACGGAGTTGAGTGAGTGGTCGGCCAGGGTTTGCAGCAGGCGCGGCAGCACGGCGAGAATGACCGGCTGGCCGTCGGCCGTGCGCGCGGCGTGGCCGTCGTGCATGAGCAGGATGTCGCCGGCCGCCAACTGGCGGGTCAGGCGTTGGAAAACGACTTCCGCATCGCCGGTGCGCGTGTCGTAGGGGCGGCGCGTCCAGGCGGCCAGGCGCAGGTCGAGGCGGTGCAAGACCGGGTCGAGGAAGGGATTGCGCAGGCCGGCGGTGGCGCGAAAGAAGCGTGGTGCCTGGCCGGTGACATCGGATAGCGTGGCTTGGGCGGCAGCGATGTCGCTTTCCATCCGGCCGGGGCCAAAGAGCGAAAAGACTTTCGAGTGCGAGTCGCCGTGATTCTCGACGCGATGGCCGCGGGCGGCGATTTCCCGACAGAGTTCAGGATGCCGGCGGGCGCGATGGCCGATGCAGAAGAAGCTGGCCTTGGCGCCGGCCGCATCGAGCAGATCGAGCACGCGCGGGGTGACTTCGGGGTCTGGGCCGTCGTCGATGGTCAGGGCGATTTCGTGGCGGGCGGCCGAGGCTTCGGGCAGGCGGACGATATTCGGGCCGAGCAGGGTCGAGCGCGGCAACAAGCCGGCGGCGGTAATCACCACGTGGTTGGCGACCAGTGCCCCGAGCGCCCAGGGCCAGGCGGCCGGCATCGCCAGCGTGCCGAGGGCGGCGGCGCCGTGCAGCGCGAAGCTGGCTTGCAAAGTGGCGGAAGGTTTCCAGGGCGTCGGCATGGTTCAGGAACGGCGTGGGAAGTGACCGAGATCGAGGAAATGTTCCCACAAAGCCTGCCAGACCGGCCAGTCGTGGCCGCCGGGCACGGCCAGCCGGGCATTGGCCGGGAAGCGTTCGGCAATCTGCTGCATGCCGGCGGCGAAGCGGTCTTCGCTGCCGTAGCCGACGAAGACCGGTAGCTCCGCCGGCGGCTGCTTGAGCCAGCGCCACATGCGGAACTCGGGGTCGTCCAGCTGCTCTGCCGTCGGTTGCCAGGCATCGAGGCCGCCGGCGCGGGTGATGGCGTTGAGGGTCAGGCGGCTACCGGGGTAAGGCGCGAGAAGGCACAGGCCATCGACACTGCCCGGTTGGTCGGCGTTGTGGCACAGGGTCAGCAGGCCGCCCAGGGAAATACCGCCGAGCCAGACGCTTTCGTAGCGCTGGCGGGCTGGGCCAAGAATCTGTTCCTGTACGGCAGGCAAGGCGCTGCCGCTGGAAATCTGCTCCAGATCGAGGTGCACCGCAGCCATGTCGAGATCGAGCTGGCGGCGTTCGGCGGCGGTGAAAAAACCGGCCGCGACGAAATCTTCCGGCGTCATGTAGGCGCCAGGCAGGAGCACCAGCAGGTGCCGGCCGCCGACTTCATGACGCACGCTGCGTAGCGTGTTCATCGCGTTTCACGTGGAACGAAAACGGCCGACAGCAGCAGCGCCAGAATGGCGCCCGGCCCCACCGTGGTGCCGACCGCGTGCAGCACCGGCACCGACGACAGGGCCAACGTGCCGAAGCCGATGGCCGTGGTCAGATTGGCCACTGCCATCGACATCAGGGTGTCGGCTTCGAGTGCCTGGCCAGCATCGATGCCGTCGAAGAACAGTGCATAGTTGGAACCGACGGCGACGATCAGCAACATGCCGATCAGGTGCAGCAGATGCAGGCGCTCGCCGGCCAGATGCAGGCCGCTGATGACCAGCATGACGGCAATGGCCAGCGGCAGCAGGACGCGCACCAGGCGTTGTGGCGAACGTAGCGTGAAGGCAAGCAGCGTCACGATGGCGGCGAAGCCGGCTAGCGACAGCAGCAGGGCTTCGTGCAGGTAGTCGGCGTAGAGATCGTCGAATTCATGCTTGAGATCGATGAACAGCGCACCGCTGCCGGTCAGCGCAGCGCGGATATCGCCGATACGCAGCTCGAGGCCGTCGCTGCCGCCGGGCGGGCGCAGCGGTAGCAGCACGCTCCAGCCGTCCGGCCGCTGCAGCAGCAGCGAATCGACGGCCAACGCCAGGCTGGTGCCGTTCAGGCTGTCGCGGGTGATCGGTGCGGCGTGGCGGGCGGCGTCGACTTCGGCGATGAAGGGCTCCGGCTTGCCGGCTGCCAGCGGTGAATCGACCTGGGCCGCAGCCAAGCGGCGACGCAGTTCGTCGCGTTCCGGCAGTGCGGCCTGGCGCGCAGCTTGCGCTGCGGTGCTGGGCAGGACACGGGCCGGGCTCTCGTAACCGCCGAGCTGACCGGCCTGCTGCAGGCGGTCGAGCTGCTGCCCTGCCCGCTCGGCGGCCTGCAGCGCCTGCTCGCGATCGGGTGCGGTGATGACCACCATGTAGCGCGAATCCGGTGCCCCGATGTCGGCGCGTAGCTTGCCGTCGACGATCGAGTCTTCTTCGGTAACGGTGGACAGCGCCGACAGGTTGGGATGCCACAGCGAGGCGTGCTGCACGGCGAGATAGGCAGCGGCGCACAAGGCGAGGCCGAGCAGCGGCAGGCGGGCACGGCGTAGCGTGTGGGTGGCAGCGATCAGGCCGCGGCCAAGCCGGCCTGGAGCCGGCACATGGATGCTCGGGCCGACCAGCGGCGGTAGCAGGAAGCGCGTGACCAGCGCCGCGGTCAGCACGCCAGCGAGCGAATAGAGGCCGAGCTGGGCGAGACCGGGGAAGCCGGAGAAGAGCAAGGCGCCAAAGCCGAAGATCGAGGTCAGCACGCCGAGGCGGATGGTCGGCCAGAAGCGGGCGCGCCATTGCTCCAGCCCGAGTCGGCCGGACTGGATAAAGTAATAGATGCCGTAATCGACCGCCTCGCCGATCAGCGCCGCGCCGAAGCCGACCGTGATGCCGAAGACCGTGCCGTAAACCAGGCTGACGGCGACGACGCCGGCCAGTGCGCCGCTCAGTACCGGGACGAGGCCGAGCACGAGCAGGCGCGGCGAGCGATAGACGAAAAAGAGCACGGCGACGATGGCCAGGGTGCTGAGCAGCGATAGATGAGCGACTTCGTCCTTGATCGTCGCCCGTGCCTTGACGGCGAACAGGCCGGGGCCGGAGAGGACGAGGCGCAGGTCGCCGGTCGATGCGACCTGGGCAAATTCGCTGCGGATCGATTCGATGGCCTTTTCCTGCCCATCGGTATCGGAGCCGAGGGCCGCGGTTTGAACCAGCAGCAAGGCCCGGCTGCCATCGGGCGACGCCCACACGCCGGCCCGGCTGGCCGGCTGGTTGCCGCCGGAAAACTGGGTGAGCAATTCGACCAGTTCGCCGGTCGGGTCGCGCGTGATGAAGGGCTTGAGCAGCATGCCGGCCGGCGAGGTGAGCAGGTCCACGCTGTCGCCGATGGCCCGGCGCAGGCCGTCTACAGTGAAACGTTCGGCGTTGACCGCCGGGCTCAGCAGGTAGCGGTGGTTGAGCAGGAAGTCGCGGTCAATGTCATAGCGGGCCGCTTCGCCGTTCTGCACCGAGACGAATTCGGCGCGTTCGCCCAGACGGGCGCGCAAGGCACGTGAGGCCTCGGCGCGTTGCTGCTCGTCGCCGCCTTCGATCGCCAGCATGAGCAGGCGGGAGACGGTGCCCTCCTTCAACTGGTCGACCAGCACCTGCTGCTCGGCCGTCGGCTTGGCCGGCAGGAAGAAGGACATGTCGGCAGTGAAGCGGCTGTGCCAGACGATGGCCGCGCCGGTCAGCATGGCCAGCAGCCAGATCGCCAGGGCGCGGAAGGCAGTCAGTTTCAACCTTGAAACCTCAGTTGGACGCGGTCGATGGTGCGGCTGGATGGGATGGCCGGCGCGAAACGACGACGCAGCAGGCTCGCGCCTGCAAGGAGGAGTGACAAAGCCGGACGCCCGACCGGACGTGCCAGCGGCTGCGTAGCGTCCTCATCGAAGGGGAGCGATATCCTGACGCCAATCCGGGTGTTCATGTGGCCAATCAAGGAGCGATAAGCGGTTAACTGAGGTTTCAAGGTTTATTACCGTCGATGGGTTCGATGGTCAGTAGCGAGCGGTCGCCGTCGGCTTGCAGGTACTCGATGCTGCGCACCTGGTTCTTGGTGCCGCTGACGGTGATGCGCTGGACGAGCGCGGCGATCTTCTGGTCGCTGGGCAGCAGGGTGAGTACCCACTTATCGCTGGAGCCAGCCAAATGGAGGGCGTAGTTCTTTTCCAGTGCGGCGCGATTGCCGGCCAGCGTGCCGCGGATGCTGTCGACGAAGGCGAGCGCTTCCGGCTGGTTGGCCAGGTTGATCGACAGTTTCTGCTTCTCGCGCTCGATGGTGAGCAGGTCCTTGTCCAGCGTCAGCGTCTCGACCTTGGGCGTCTGCGTGCGTTTCTCCAGACGGTCTGGCGGTGTGTAGGTCATTTCGCCGGTGGCGACGACCGGCTTGTCGAGCACGGCGAGAAAGCGCTTTTCGGTGAATTTGGCGCGACCGCCCTTGTGTTTGGCCAGGTCGCTCATCAACTGGCCGACGTCGAAGGCGGCGCTGGCCGAGGCGGCAAAGGCGGTGAGCAGGAGGCCGGTCAGGAGAAAACGCTTCATTTTTGTTGCCAGAAATCGAAGAAGTTGAACCAGTTGTAGGGGGCGACGCGGCAATAGTGTGTCAGGCGATCGGCGTAGCGCTGGATGGCCTGATGCACGGCAGCGTCGCGCTCTTCGCGCGGGGTGTCGGTGAAGTCGGCGAGTTGCTCGAAGTGGATGCGGTAGCGGTTGCCGCCCAGGTAGAGGCCGGTCATGAAATAGACCGGGCGGCGCAACATGGCGGCCATGCGCCAGGGGCCGACCGGGAAGGGCGCCATTTTTCCCAAAAATTCGAAGTGCACCGCAGCATCCTCGCCCAGGCTGCGGTCGGCGAGCAGGCCGACGAGATAGCCCTCCTCCAGCTTGTCGCGCACGTTAAGCATGGATTCCATGCGGCCGAGCGGGATGATGTCCTGGGCTGCCGCCGGATTGATGGCCTGCAGCGTGGCGTTGATCTTGCGGGCGTTTTCCTCGTACATGACCATCGCCACTTTCAGCCCGGCACGCTGGCGGCCGAGGGCGCGCAAGACCTCGAAACTGCCGAGATGGGCGCCGAACAGCAGGGCGCCGGGTTTTTCGTCGACGGCCGCGTGCAACTCCTCGGCGCCGACCACCTCGATGTCGAACAGGTCGAAGCGGTCGTTCAGCAGGTAGATGCGGTCGTGGATGGTGCTGGCGAAGGAAAAGACGTGGCGGAAGCCGTCCGACCATTCGGCCCAGCGGTTGAGCGCCAGGTGCAGGTAATCGCGGCTGGCACGTCGCGCCTGGGCGGCAAACAGCACGTAGTAAGCAGCGATGCCGTAGAGCACGAGGCGGCCGATGGCGCGGCCGAAGGTCAGCGAGATCCACACCATCAGGCGCAGGATGGCGAGATTGCTCTTTTCCTGACGTTTCGCCCAGTCGGCGTCGGCGGTCTTGGTCCGGTTCATGGCGCGGGCGGCGTCAGGCTGCCGGAAGCGACGCTGCGGCCGTCGCCGGCACGGGCGGTGAAAGCGATGGTGCCGCTGGCTTTCTGCTCCAGGGTGAAGTGCAGCGTTTCACCGGGGCCGACCGGGCTGAGGAACTTGGCATTGCCGACTTGCCAGTGCGCGACCGGCTGGCCGAGCAGTTGTTCGGCGCACAGGATGGCGCGGTCGAGCAGGACGACGCCGGGCACGATGGGATTGCCGGGGAAATGCCCGGCGAAGGCCGGGTGATCGACCGGTACGGTCCAGGCATAGACGCGCTCAGCCATGTTTCACCTTCTCGGCGTAGAGTGCCTGCAGGTTGTTGCGCGGCAGCTTGCCGGTCGTGTTGCGTGGCAACTGGGCGACGAAAACCAGTGGGCGCGGTAGGAAGATGGGATCGACCCGCTCGCGCAGCGCGGCCATCAGCGAGCGGCTGTCGAGTGCGGGGGCGACGACGAAGGCGGTCAGGCGGGTAATGCCATCCGGGGTTTCGTCGTCGGGCAGGAAGAAGGCACCGTCGACCACGCCGGGAATTTCGCCCAGTTGGTGGTTCAGGTAGGCCAGCGAAGTGCGCTTGCCGGCGATATTGATCAGGTCGGCATGGCGGCCGTGCAACACGAAACGGCGGTCATCGAGAATCTCGATCAGGTCGGAGAGCGGCACCCGCCCTTCGACGTGGCCACCCTGTGCGTAGGTCGTATCGTCTTCCTGCTCCAGATGCGGCCCGGGCAGCAGAGTCCAGATCGCCCCGTCGGTAGTGCGCCGGCTGGCCAGCTGGCCGGTTTCGGTCGAGCCGTAGATTTCCATCATCGGGGCGCCGGTGCGTTCCTCAGCCTGGGCGGCCAGCGCATTGGACAACGGCGCGGTGGCAGAGAGCAGCATGTCGACCGGCGGCAGTTCCAGCCCGGAGGCCAGCAAGGCCGACAGGTGGAAAGGCGTGGTCACCAGCAGGCGTGGCTCGGGGGCTGCGGCCAAGGCGGCAACGATGTCCTGCGGGTAGAAGGGCTTGCCCGACCAAAAAGGGCAGTTGCCGTGCAGCGGCAGCAGGAAGGTCGATTCGAACCCGTAGCTGTGTTGTACCGGGACGGTGCCGACGATGTGATGCGGCTGGCGATCCAGGCCGAAACGCTGCGCCTCGGCGCGTCCGCTGCGCACCAGCTTGCCCCAGGTCTTGCGATGTGGCTGCGGCAGGCCGGTCGAGCCGGAGGTGAATAGAATGGCGGCGAGGGTGTCGTCGGCGATCTGCGGGATTTTTTCGATTTTTTCGCTGTGCACCGCAGCAGTGTCGGGAAAGACGATGCTGGGTAGGCCGTGGCTGTCGAAATGGCCGTCGTGCAGGCAGACGATGTCGGGGAATTCGGCTTGCAGACGGTGCAGTGTCTCGGCCGACTGCGAAGCGGGTTGCAGGCTGACGCGGCCGCTGGTCAGGCCGGCGGCGAAACCGACGGCGAAGCGGTAGCGGTCCTGGCAGACATTGAGCAGGTGGCGGCCCGGTGGCAATTGGGCAGCCAGAGCCTCCGCTTCGGCCAGGAAGTCGCGCACCCGGCGCGGGCCGCCCGGCAGAAAGGCGAAGACGGCATCGAGGTCGGTGGCAGCTAGCAGGGGCGAATGGCTCATGGGGCTTTGGCCGATGAATTCTGTTGGGTGGCGTGGCGGTAGGCGCGGATGGCCTGGGCGATGCTTGGGCGCTCTTCCGGCGGCAGCACGCGCATGCGCCAGAGGTGTTCGCCGATGAACATGGCGGCGAGCAGCGGTAGCGTCAGCAGGTTGGCGAAGACCGACCAGACCGCCAGTGGGGCCAGCAGGTACAACAGTAGTGAGGTGGTGGCGACGGCGAAGAAAAAGGCGGTCCACGCGGCGGTGACTTGCCGGGTATAGCGCTGCTTGCGCTCGGACAGTGGACGCTGCATGGCTACCCGGGCGATGCGGGTGATCAGCGGCTCGCCGTCACCGAGCAGCGTGCGGCCAAAAAAGACGCCGAGCGCCAGGTTGGAACCGATATGCTGGATCAGGTAAAGCAAGGCGACGTTCTGGCGCAGCGCCGGCCATAGCCAGGCGAGCAGCCCACAGACCGCCAGGGCGCCGAGCAGGCGGGTGAGCGGCGTCAGCAGACGCCAGACGAGCAGGCCGAGGATGGCGACGATGGGACTGACGCCGATCGCCGCGTTGATGTCCGGGCTGCCGGCGCCAGCGCTGCCGAAATGCGCGGCGGCGGCCCAGGCGATGAGCAGGGCGACCAGCGCCAGGCCGCGCAAAGCCTGTGCTGCGCTGGCGCTGGTGGTCATTTCGTCCGCTGGCTGGCGATGTGCGCGGTCAGCGCGCGCAGCGAGGCGAAGATGCGCACGTTGTCCTCGTTGTCGGACTTGAGCTGGAAGCCGTAGCGCTTGGAGATGACCAGGGCGATTTCCAGCACGTCGATCGAGTCCAGGCCGAGGCCGTCGCCGAACAGCGGCGCATCCGGTTCGATCTCGCCGGGGGCCATTTCGAGGTTGAGTGCCGAGACGATCAGTTCGGCGACTTCCGGCAACAGGGTTTCGATGGCTTCCGGGGAGGTGGCTGCGGACATGGTGGCGTTTCCGTAATGCTTAGGAGGCGACGGCACGGAACGCGAGCACCGCGTTGCTGCCGCCAAAGGCGAAAGAGTTGGAGAGCGCGGCGCGCAGCTTCTGGTCGCGGCGTCCGCTCAAGACATGATCGACGCCGGTGCAGGCGGCATCGAGCCTGCCATCCAGATGGGCGGTCGGCGGAATGGCCTGCTCGCGCAGGGCGAGCACGGTGGCGATGGCTTCGATGGCGCCGGCGGCACCGAGCAGATGACCGTGCATGGATTTGGTGGCGGAAACCGGCAGGCGCTCCGCACGTTCGCCAAAAACCTGCTTGAGGGCAGCGACCTCGACCGGATCGCCTTCGGCCGTGGCCGTGCCGTGGGCGTTGACGTAGTCGATGTCATCCGCGCTCAGGCCGGCGTCGGCCAATGTGGCGCTTAGGGCACGCACCTGGCCGGCCGCTTCCGGCTTGACCAGGTGACTGTGGTCGCAACTCGTGCCGTAGCCGACGATCTCGCCGTGGATACGGGCGCCGCGGGCGACGGCGTGGTCCCAGTCTTCGAGCACCAGCGCTGCCCCGCCCTCGCCCAGCACCAGGCCGCGCCGATCGGCGGCGAAGGGGCGGCAGGCGAACGGCGAGGTGTCGGCATCGCCGGGGGCCATGACGCGCAAGGCTTCCCAGGCACGGGCAACGCCGTAGGCCTGCGGTACGTCGGAGCCGCCGGTCATCATCACGGTCGCCTCGCCGGAACGCACACGGCGGAAGGCTTCGCCGATGGCGACGGCCGACGAGGCACAGGCCACGGTATGGCTCATGCTGACGCCGCCGAGGCCGAGCTGGATGGAAATGTGGGCGTTGGCCGCATTGTTCATGCCGAGCACGACGGCCAACGGCGAAACGCGCTCCTTGCCCTTCTGCCACAGTTCGCGGTAACCCTTTTCGTAGGCCAGCGTGCCGCCCAGCGCGGTGCCCCACGAGCAGCCCCAGCTATCGCGCGACTCGCCGTGGGGCTTGCGCGGCAGGCCGCTGTCGTCCCAGGCGGCGAAGGCAGCGGCCATGCCGAGTTGGGCGAAGCGGTCCATCATCGAAGCCAGCGGTTTGCCGAGAACGGTGTCGGGATCGAAGGCCGGACAACTGACGAAGGGCATCGACAGCGGGCGCGGCTGGTCGTCGGTCAGCAGGTAGCCGATGGCCGATTCGCCGGCCGTCAGGCGCGTGAAAAAGTCGGCGAGGTCGCCGCCGTAAGGAGAAACCAGCCCGAGGCCGGTGATCGCAACCCGACGCTGACTCATGGCTCAGCCCTTCTGGGCTTGAATGAGTCCGTCCATCAGCGCAGCCATCTGGCCGACGGATTTCGGCGTTTCCAGATCGTTGGAAAGCTTGATACCGAAACGGTCTTCGAATTCGAACATCAGTTCGAGCAACATCAGCGAGTCGACGCCGAGATCGCCCAGGGGCGCCTCCGGAACGACTTTTTCCGGGTCGACGCCGAGGCGGTCCTTGAGAAATTCGCGAATCAGGCCAATGGAATCCATAGAGGCGAGATTTTATCCGAAAGCCCCTGTTTACCAAAGATTTTCATATTGCTGGCAGGGTTCGCAAATACCATCGGGCGTTTGATACCATGTTCGCCTTCTTCCTTCTGTCGCTATTCCCATGGAATTGTCCGTCGCCCTGCCCTGGTATCGCCAGCTCGCCGCCCGCATCGGCACGCTGTCGCCATTGAAGGCGGTGGGGACAACGGTTTTCATGGCAATCTTCTTCTGGGCTTACTTCGCGGTATTGCGCAATCCGCTGGCGACGCCCTATGTCATGCCATTGACGGCGCTCGACGAATGGATCGCCTTCACGCCGCTGGCCTATCCGATCTATGTCTCGTTGTGGGTCTATGTCTCGCTGCCGCCGGCGCTGATCAACAACCTTCGCCCGCTGTTGCTGTTCGGCGTGTGGATTGCCGGCATGTGCCTGTTCTGCCTGGGCATCTTCTGGTTTTTGCCGACCGCCGTTCCGCCAGCCCTGATCGACTGGGCGCAGTATCCGGAAATGGCGGTGATCAAGGGCATCGATGCGGCCGGCAACGCCTGCCCGTCCTTGCATGTGGCGTCGGCGGTGTTTTCCGCCGTCTGGCTGGCACGGGTCTTCCGTCAGGTCGGTGCGCCGTCGGCCGTGCGTGCCTTCAGCGTTTTGCACTGCCTGGCTATCCTGTGGTCGACCGTGGCGACTCGGCAACACGTCGTGCTCGACGTGGTGGCCGGTATCGTCGTCGGGCTGGTCTTTGCGTGGCTGTCGCTGCGCCAGATCGAAGCCGCTACCGGCAAAAACGCGATTTAGCCGGCGATCTTGCCGAGTGTGGCGACAAAGTCGCGCGCTTCCTGGAAGCCGACGACGCGTACGCCCTTCGCTTCCCTGCCCTGCGCATCGAAAAAGATGATGCCCGGTGGGCCGAAAAGGCCGAAGCGGGCGAGCAGCGCCTTGTCGTCGTCGCTGTTGGCCGTGACGTCAGCCTTGAGCAGGGTGAAACCGGCCAGTTTGTCGCGTACCGCCGGGTCGGCGAAGGTGAATTTCTCCATTTCCTTGCACGACACACACCAATCCGCGTAGAAATCGAGCATCACCGGCTTGCCGGCCGCTTGCACGCGGGCATCGAGCTCCGCGACTGAACGGACCGTTTCGAACGGCAGCTTGGTCGATTCGGCGGCGACGGCCGTACCGCGCAGCCCGGCCAGCGGTTGCAGCGGGTCGCGGCTACCGGCCAGGGCGCCGATCAGCAGGGCTGCGCCGGCGAGCAACATGATGATGCCAACGCCTTTCCAGAAGCGCGCCCAACCCTTGGCATGCGACGGCAGCGGGTCGAGGGCGTGCAGGTAGATGGCCGGCACGATGAGTAGCGCCGCCCAGGCCAGCATCGGCACGACCGGCGGCAGCACGGGCGAGACCAGCCAGACGGCGGTGGCCAGCAATAGCACGCCGAAGGTTTTCTTGACGCCTTCCATCCACGGCCCGGTTTTCGGCAACAGCGAGCCGCCGGCGGTGCCGACGACGATCAGCGGCGCACCCATGCCGAGCGCCATGACGAAGAGCGCTGTGCCGCCGAGTACGGCATCACCGGTCTGGCCGATGTAGAGCAGCGCACCGGCCAGCGGCGCGGCGACGCAGGGGCCGACGATCAGCGCCGACAGCGCGCCCATCAGGAAAACGCCGATGCCGCGCCCGCCCTGCAGGTGGCCGGATTCTTCCGACAGCTTGCTCTGCAGCGCGGTCGGCAGTTGCAGTTCGTAGAAGCCGAACATCGAGAACGAGAGCACCACGAAGACCAGCGCAAAGCTGCCGAGTACCCACGGATTCTGCAGGGCGCTGGAAATCAGCGTGCCGGTCATTCCGGCGGCGACGCCAGCGGCGGCATAGGTCAGTGCCATGCCGAGAACGTAGGCCATCGACAAGGCGAAGCCGCGGGCGTGCGAGTTCTTGTGGCCTTGCCCGGCGATGATGCCGGACAGGATGGGGATCATCGGGAAGACGCAGGGTGTCAGCGAAAGCCCCAGGCCGGCGACGAAGAAGAAAGCCAGGTTGGCCCAGAAGCCGGCATGCTTCAGCGTGCTGGCGATTTTTCCGCTTTCGTCGCCGTCCACCGCAGCATTGGCACTGACTGAAGGCGTCGTTGCCGGATCGGGCAAGCTGACGCTGAGCGGCTGGGTTTGCGGCGGGTAGCAGACGCCGGCATCGGCGCAGCCCTGGGCGGTAACCTTCAGTTGCAGCGGCAGTGTGCCGGAAGCGTTGCGTTCGACCGGCACGCGGACGGCGACCTGCTTGTAATAGACCTCGACCTTGCCGAAATTCTCGTCGTCCTTCTCCTTGCCCTTCGGAAAGCTTGGCGTGCCGAGCGTGGCGCTGTCGCCGTCAACGGTGAAGCGGAACTTGTCGCGGTAGAGGTAATAGCCTTTGGCGATTTCGTAGCTGACCTCCAGCGTCTGGCCATCAAGGGCGCGCACCGAAGGCTTGAAGGCTACCGCCGGGTCGAGGAATTCCTCGGCATGGGCGAGCGAAACGAGCAGGGAGAAGAGCAGGAAAAAGAGGCGCATGGTCATTGGAGCGTTTCGGTGGCCACCCAGTTCAGGTAGGCCGGCAGGCCGTGGGCGATGGGCAGGGCGATGATCTCGGGCACATCGTAGGGGTGGCGTTCGGCGATCAGTGCTTCCAGCGCCGGGTAGGCTGCTGCGGTGCACTTGATCAAAAGCGGAATTTCCGAGGCCGATTCGACGGCCCCTTGCCAGCGGTAGACCGACTGCACGCGCGGCAGGATATTCACACAGGCGGCGAGCTTGGACTCGACGACGGCCAGTGCGATGGCGTTGGCGACATCTTCGTCCGGGCAATTGGTGATGACGAGCAGGGTTTCCATTAGCGGATTCTACTTGAGCAGCCGGCGTCGGGTCAGGCGCAGGGCGATGGCGAAGGCTACGGCGGCGGAGGCGAGCAGCGCCATGATGTGGATCAGGGCGTCGGCCGGCACCTCGCCGGCGAGCAGCGGGCGGACCAGCGCCACGCCCTGAGCCAGCGGCAGCCATTGCCCGATTGTCGCCAGCCAGCCGGGCAGCTGCTCGGTCGGGAAGAAGACGCCGGAAATCAGCGTCATCGGCGTGATGAACAGCGTGAAGTAGTACATGAAGAAATCGTAGCTCGGCGCCAGCGCATTCCAGATCAGGCCCAGCGCGGCGAAGGCCAGGCCGGTCAGCACGATGGCCGGCAACGCCCACAGCGCCAGCGGGCCGTGCGTCAGGCCCATGGCCGTGATGACGACCAGAATGGCCGCGCCGGAGAACAGCGATTTGGTCGCCGCCCAGAACAGTTCGCCGGCGACCACGTCAGCCAGTCCAAGCGGTGTGTTGAGGATGGCGTCCCAGGTCTTTTGCACATGCATGCGCGAGAAGGCCGAGTACAGCGCCTCGAAGGTGGCCGCGTTCATGGTCGAGGCACAGACCGTCCCGGCAGCCAGGAAGGCGACGTAGGGGCGGCCGTCGATACTGGGCAACATCGCGCCCAGGCCGTAGCCCAAGCCGAGCATGTAGATCAGCGGGTCGGCCAGGTTGCCGAGGATGGACGGCAGCGCCAGCTTCTTCCAGACCAGGAAGTTGCGCCGCCAGACGGGCAGAAAGCCGAACAGTTTGGGCGGGAGGGCGGCAGCGGCTGACGACATGGTTGGGGCGGCGAAGGTCGAAGCCGCCATTCTACGCCTGGCGTTGCCGCCAGCAGCCCAACTCAGCCCTCGTCGGCCGGAACGCAGGTGGCGAGCAGCTCGGGCAGCGCCGCTTCGTCGATTTCCAGGCAGGCCAGTACGCTGGCGCCCAGCTTGTTCCACTCGCTGGTCTGGCCGTTGCCGGTTTTCTCGTACAACAGATGCTCGGCCAACTGGGCGACGGCGATCAGCTTGCGCGCCCGCTCCGGCAACTCGATGCTGCCGTCGAGAGCCTGGCGCTCGTGGTGATGGCGGATCGAAATGCAGATTTCTTCCGGCAGCAGCCAGTCCTCAGCCAACTGGGCGCCGACCGCGGCGTGGTTGAGGCCGATGGCACGATCTTCTACCTCGGTAAAGGAAAGCTCCTTCTCCTGATTGGCCAGAATCAGCACCTCGCGGTACTCCGGGAACGGAATCATCAGCATCGGGATGCCGCAATCGCGGAACAACGCGAAGGTATGGGCATCCTCCGGCCGGATGCCGGTGGCGCGGCCGAGTTGCTTGGCGATGTTGCCGGCCGTTTCAGCGGTCTTGGCCGAGGTGTCCCAGAAACGCTCCATGTTCGGCACATGCTTGAACACCTGCTGCAGCGCCAGACCGGCCACGGTACGCACGACCAGCTTGAGGCCGAGCACCAGCATGGCTTCGTGCACGGTCGGTACCTTCTTGCCGAAGGAGAAAAAGGGCGAGTTGGCGATCTTGATCATGCCGGCCGCCAATCCCACATCCTGACTCAGCAGCTTGGCCAGGCGGATGAAATCCGGCTCGTCCCTGAGGATTTCCTGCTCGATCTGGGCCAGGATGGTCGGTCGCGGTGGAATACCGATGTCGCGAATCGCGATTTTCATCCGCTTTTCGATCTGTTCCCCGCCGGATACCGGAATTTTGCGCTGATCGTTGTCGTCGGGCGATGTGCTCATTGGGATTAAAGAGATGGCGGTGGTCGCGAATTGTATGTCTTAAGTAATAGCGAAAGTTTGAGAAAACGTAAATCTCGCCTGCAAGCCTGGAAGCGTGGATTGGCGGCAACGATGTAAACTTTGTCCGCATATTGCAGTCAGTAGTTCATACGAAACATGGAGGGCGCGAACATGAGCGTGTTAGTCAAAGCCGTGTTGATCGATCTGGCCGGTGTCCTGCACACCGGCGACGATGCCCTGCCCGGCGCCGTGCAGGCCTTGGAGCGGCTACGTGCTTCCGGGCTGCCGCTGCGTTTCCTGACCAACACGACGCGCACGCCCTCTACGGTCTTGCTCGCCAAACTGGGCCGGATGGGGTTCAAGCTGAAACCCGATGAAATCCAGACCGCCGCCCTCGCCGCCCGCACGCTGGTGCATCAGCGCGGCTTGCGGCCGCTGTGGCTGGTTCATCCCGATATCGCCACCGAAATGGGCCACAGCGAGCCGGATCCGAACGTCGTCGTGCTTGGTGACATGGGCCATTTCACCACCTACGAGGCGCTTAACCGCGCCTTTCGTCTGCTCGTGCAGGACGTGCCGCTGCTCGCCATGGCGCGTAACCGCTATTTTCAGGAGCCGGACGGGTTGTCGCTCGATATGGGGGCCTTCGTCAGCGGGCTGGAATACTCGGCCGGCGTGCGCGCCGAAATCACCGGCAAGCCGGCGCCCGCTTTCTTCCAGGCGGCCTTGGCCGAACTGGGTGTGGCGGCAAGGGACGCCGTATTGATTGGTGACGACCTGAGCGACGACATCGGCGGCGCCCAGGCGGCCGGCATCCAGGGCTGGCTGGTGCGTACCGGAAAATATCGGCCAGCCGATGAGCAACACCCCGAAATCAAGCCGGACGCCATCTTCGACGACTTCGCTGCTGCGGTGCACTGCCTTTTAGCGGCAAAAACCACGGGTTGAGTCCGCGCACCGGCTGAGGCTATGTTTGCCTCCAAGCCAAGCTGACTTCGGCCGGTGCCAATCAATCGCGCAATTCGCGCCCGGTCAGCTTGATGAAGACGTCTTCGAGGTTGGACGCGCGGTGCACGTAGCGCAGGCCGTGGGCGTCCACCAGGCTGGCCAACAGCGCGCGCGGCTCGCGGCAATAGAAGAAGGCCGTTTCGCCGCTGGTCTCGACGCGGTCGGCCTGGTCGCGATGCGCCTCGATGAAGCCCGCCAGATCGCCACCGCCTTCATCGTATACCTCGACCACATGCGGTTCGATCAACTCGGCGATCAGGCCGCGCGGGCTGCCCTCGGCGATCTTGCAGCCGTGGTCGATGACGATCAGGCGGTCGCACAGGCGCTCCGCCTCGTCCATGAAATGCGTGGTCAGGATCAGCGTCTTGCCGGCCGACTTGAGCTGCTTCAAGCGCTCCCAGATCAGGTGGCGGGCCTGCGGGTCGAGGCCGGTGGTCGGCTCGTCGAGAAAGACGATGTCCGGATCGTTGATCAGGGCACGGGCCAGCGTCAGCCGGCGCTTCATGCCGCCCGACAAGGTGGAAATCTTGGCGTCGGCCTTGCTGCTCAGGCTGGCAAATTCGAGCAACTGCGGGATGCGGGCGCGAATCTCAGCGTCCGGCATGCCGAAATAGCGGCCGAAAACGAGCAGATTCTCGGCGCAGGTGAAGTCGGGGTCGAGGTTGTCGAATTGCGGCACGACGCCGACGCGCGCCCTCGCCTGCTGGGCGTCGGCCGGGATGGCGCAGCCGTTCAAGGTGATCTCGCCGCCATCCGGCCCGGTCAGCCCGAGGCACAGGCGCAAGGTCGTCGTCTTGCCCGCCCCGTTCGGCCCAAGCAGGCCGAAGCAGGTGCCGGCTTCGACGGCGAACGACAGCCCGGCGACCACTTCCTGGCCGCCGTAGATCTTACGCAGGTCGCGAACCGTCAGGGTCATGTTGAACCCGCCGTCATCCCCGCGCAGGCGGGGATCCAGTGCGTTGATTTTTCGGGATTCCCGCCTGCGCAGGAATGACATGTCAGTGTCGCCACGCGCGGGTGATGATGTCGCGGATGACGTGCAGCCGGCGGTGGAAGAAGTGGTCCGCGCCAGGCACGACGACGACCGGCAGATCGAGCGGCAAGGCCCAGTCGAAGACGTTGTCGAGCGGCACCGTTTCGTCCTTTGAACCGTGGATCACGATGGTGTCGTGCGGCACGGCCTCGGTGTCGTACTGGCGGGTGCCCTCGACGAAACCGGCGGCGGTGCCGACCAGCACCAGGCGCTGCGCCGGATGGCCGGCCTCGGTCAGGCGCTTGGCGACGCGGGTCTGACAATAGGCGCCGAAAGAGAAGCCGGCCAGCGCCACCGGGATGTTGCCGCAGCGGCACTTGGCGTCTTCGATCACGGCCAGCAGGTCGTCGGTCTCCCCGCGCCCTTCGTCATGCAGCCCTTCGGTGCCGCCAACGCCGCGAAAATTCGGGCGGAAGGCCGCATAGCCGAGGTTGGTGAAGGTCTTGGCCAAGGTATAGGCCACCTTGTTGGTGTTGGCGCCACCACCCAGTGGATGCGGGTGCGCGATCAGCGCAATGCCCTTGGGCGCATCGGGCCGCTCCATGATGACCTCGATCTTGCCGACCGGGCCATCGACGAAAATCTTCTCTTCAACGATGCGCATAAATCAGATTTTCAAACGTTCGACGACCTTGCCGCCGATCAGGTCGGTCTGGATGATTTCCTCGACATCTTCATTGTCGATGAAGGAATACCAGGTCTCTTCCGGGTAGACCACCATCACCGGCCCGTTGTCGCAACGCCCGAGGCAGCCCGCCTTGTTGATGCGCACCGCGCCGGGGCCGTTCTTCTTCAAGGCGCCGATGCGGTCCTTGGCGTAGGCGAAGGCATCGGAACCGCCGACGTTGTTGCAGCACTGCTCGCCAGCCTCGCGCTGGTTGGTGCAGATGAAGACGTGTTTCTGGAAGTAGCTCATGCGTGTTCTCCTGTGCAGACCCGAATTATAGGCGGTGGCGTTTCACGTGGAACGCTACTAAGTCTGGCCACCCGTTTTTATGAAAGCTTCGTCCAAGCGTCGATACATCGACATAGATTTCTCAGACTCCGATTTGATGTTTTCGTACAGCGATTCGGCAATAACTCGAATAGCGTGACGCTCCTGTTCAGAAAGGACGGGGTATTGGTATTTTTCAATATGCGCTTTTATTTTCAGGAAGCGCTCGTTGAAATGGCCACTTTCCTTTCCTCCGCACTTAATTTCGAGTTGTGCTTCCCAATCAACGTAGTTTCTTTGAGTGTCTTTGGCTCGTTCATTACATGTTTTGCAGACGGGAACGATATTTCCTGGATGGTGTAATCCGTATTCCGAGCGATTAAACATTACGAGGTGCTCAATTTGAAGCTTCGAATTTGCACCGCAGTATGCGCATGCGTCATCAAAGTCTTTCTGAATCTGCATCCAGGTTTCTCGGCCTTTTCCTGAGCCTGTATTAAATGAGCGTCCGAGATAATGTTCCCCAACAGCGGTCAGAAATGCCCGAACGGCTGTGTTAGCGGCGTCAGAAGGGGTGTTGTAGACAGCCATAGTCTCTAAGTCCGTCTGTTTGCGAAAAGTTTCTCAAATCCAATTATCAATGAGCAGACTACACCAACAGCGAAGATCCGAAGCCACTCGCCCCACCCAATCGGCGCTGTCTGGAACAGCAGGTTCATCACCGGCAGATAAGTCAGCGCCAGTTGCAGCACGGCCATGCTGACTATGCCGGCCCAGATCCACGGGTTGGTGAACAGGCCGAGGCTCCAGAAGCTGCGGGTCAGCGAGCGGCAATTGAACAGGTAGAAGGCTTCGACCATGACGAAGACGTTGACGGCGACCGTGCGGGCTTCGGCCAGGGTATGGCCCTGGCGCAGTTCGACGATGAAGAGGCCGAAGGCGCCGGCCAGCAGCAATACGGAGACGAGTACGATGCGGCGGATCAGTGCGGCGTCGAGCACCGGCGTGTCGAGCCGGCGCGGCGGGCGGCGCATGACGCCGCGTTCGATGGGCTCGAAGGCGAGCGGCAAGCCGAGCAGGACGGCGGTGGTCATGTTGATCCACAGGATTTGCAGTGGCGTGATCGGCAGCGTCGCGCCGAACAGGATGGCGGCGACGATGACCAGGCCTTCGCCGAAATTGGTCGGCAGCGTCCAGGTGATGAATTTGACCAGGTTGTCCCAGACGCCCCGCCCCTCCTCCACCGCCGCCTCGATGCTGGCGAAGTTGTCGTCGGTGAGCACCATGTCGGCGGCTTCCTTGGCGACTTCGGTGCCGGCCAGGCCCATGGCGATGCCGATGTCGGCCTGCTTGAGCGCCGGCGCGTCGTTGACCCCATCACCGGTCATGGCGGCGACCTCGCCGTTGGCTTGCAGGGCGCGTACCAGACGCAGTTTCTGTTCCGGTTCGACGCGGGCGAAGACATCGACCTCGCGCACCACCTGGGCCAGTTTTTTGTCGTCGAGCGCCGCCAGTTCGCGGCCGGTCAGCGCGCGTTCCGCCGTCAGGCCGATCTGGCGGGCGATGGCCAGCGCGGTGACGGCGTGGTCGCCGGTAATCATCTTGACGTCAATGCCGGAGGCGTGACAGTTGCGGATCGCGGCTGTCGCCGCCTTGCGCGGCGGGTCGATGAGGCCGATCAGGCCGACCAGGGTGAGCTGATCGACGACTGCTGCGGTGCACGGCGTGTTTTGGGCAAAAATGCGCCGGGCCAGCAGCAGGACGCGCAGCCCGCGTTCGGCGTAGGCCTGGGCGGTGGCTTCGACGGCGGCACGGTCGAGCGGCAGGTTGCGGCCGTCGCCGGCCAGTTGATCGACGCAGTGCGGCAACAGGCGCTCGATGGCGCCTTTGACGTAAACAACGTGGTGTTCCTCGTTGGCATGGCTGGTCGCCATAAACTGGCGGCTGGCATCGAACGGCAGGTCGTCGGTGCGCGGGTAGAGGGCGCGCAGCGTGTGCTCGTCCAGCCCGCCCTTGCGCGCGGCAACGAGCAGCGCAGCTTCGGTCGGGTCGCCGGTGATCACCCAGCGCTGGCCGTCGCGGTTCAGTCCGGCGTCATTGCACAGCGCGCCGGCGATCAGGCTCTCGCGCAGCGCCCCGGCGATTTCGGCCGGGGCGCCGGCGAGCGTGATTTCGCCTTCCGGCCGATAGCCGAGGCCGGCGATGGCGTAGTCGTGACCGCCGCACCACAGGGCCTGCGCGGTCATGGCGTTTTCGGTCAGCGTGCCGGTTTTGTCGGAGCAGATCACCGTCGTGCTGCCCAGCGTTTCGACCGCTGGCAGGTGGCGGATGATGGCGCGCCGTTTGGCCATGCGGGCGACGCCGATGGCCAGCGTGACGGTGACGGCGGCCGGCAGCCCTTCGGGTATGGCGCCGACGGCGAGCGCCACGGCAGCCATGAACATGTCGATGGCGCGTTCGCCGCGCAGCAGGCCGACGGCGAAGGTCAGCGCAGCCAAGCCGGCGATGGCCCACAGCAGCCAGTTGGAAAAGCGCGCCATCTTGCGGGTGAGCGGCGTCACCAGGTCGGGGGCGGCGGCGATCAGGCCGGCGATGCGTCCGGTTTCGGTGGCGTCGCCGGTGGCGATGACCAGGCCGCTGCCCTGCCCGGTCAGTACGGTCGTGCCAGCGTAGGCCAGGTTGTTGCGGTCGGCGAGCAGGGTGTCTTCGGCCAGGGCGGCGGTCTGCTTGGCGATGGCCTGCGATTCGCCGGTCAGCATCGAATCGTCGGTATGCAATTCCTTCTGATGGATCAGGCGCAGGTCAGCGGGCACCCGATCGCCGGGGGCGAGCAGGACGACATCGCCGGGGACCAGACCGGCCGCATCCAGCGTACGGCGATGCCCGCTGCGGCGCACAGTGACCGGTGTGGCCACGCTACGCGCGAGCGCAGCGAGAGCCCCTTCCGCCTTGGCTTCCTGCCAGTAGCCGATGGTCGCGTTGACCAGCACGACGCCGAGGATGACCGCTGAATCGATCCATTCGCCGAGCAAGGCGGTGACGATGCCGGAGGCAATCAGGACAAGGACGAGTGGCGCCAGCAACTGGTCGAGGAAGCGTCGCCAGGCCGGCTTGCCTGGGCGCTCGGCCAGCGTGTTCGGGCCATGCTGGGCCAGGCGGCGGGCGGCTTCCTCTTCGCTCAGGCCATGCGCGCTATCGACATCGAGCCGGCGGGCGACGCTGTCGGCCGAATCGGCATGCCAGGCTAGGTTCTTCTCAGCGTCAGCAGCAGGAACGGCAGGGTTAGGAAGGGCCATAAAGTGGATACCAGGCGGGTCAAACCGTTGAAATTCAGGAAGTGGCCCTGGCGCCAGACAGCCAGGGCGGCCAGCGAATAGGGATTGTGTGGCGCCAGATTGACCAGGACCAGACCCATGACCAGTGCCAGGCAGGTGATCATCGTACGGGCCAGCGCAGGCAAGGCCATGGCCGGCAAGAGGGCGACGCCGCCGACGATCAGGCCAAGCCGGGCGCCGGGCGTCAGCCAGGCGAAGGCTTCGGCCGGATTGACCAGAATGGCGGCGGCGATGGCGCTGACCGCCAACGCTGCCAGAAAGAAGATCGGTACAACCAGATAGGCGGCAGCCAGTTGGGCGCACAACAGGCGGACGATGAGGCCGACGGCGACGGCATTGAAAGCCGTGATGGCGGCCTCGATCAGCACGAAGCTCTCGGCGGCGAACGGCACGGCGCCGGGTAGGCCGAGCAGCTGGCGCAAGTCGCCGGTGCCGAACAACAGGGTTTCCGGTGACAACTGGACGAGTAGCCACAGGCCGAGCAGGGTCAGGCCGAGTTCGGCGTGCGGCACCTGGGCGATCAGCCGGTGTTCGAGTTCGCTCAAACGGGCAAAGATGCGTGGACCGACAAGGTGGCCCCAGAGGGCGCCGAGCAGCGTACCCAAGGTGTTGCAGACAAGGTCGAGGTTGGACGGCACGCGCGACGGCAGCCAGGTCTGCACCGTTTCCATGCCGAAGCTGAGGCCGCCACCGAGCAATGCGGCCAGTACGAGCGCCGTGAAGCGGCCGGGCAGGCGATGCATGGCGAGGACCAGGAAGAAACCGAGCGGCAGATAGACGACGACGTTGGTGACCAGGTCGAAGACCGTCCAGTAACGTGGCCAGCCGCCTTCGAGGAAGGCGATCGGCGAGGCGCCAGTGTCGCGCCAGCCGGAGAATGGATGCAGGCTGCCGTAGATGACCAGTCCGCACCAGGCGAGCGCGAGGTAGCGGGAGAGGACGATGGGGCGGCGACTGGTCGGCATGCCCTTGATTTTAGTTGGCCGGAGCGGCGGCGTCAGCCTGCCGTTCGCCCCGCCAGCAAATTAATGCCGATGCGTCGCTTCGCTCGTGTGGTGCGTGGCGGCTGCCGCCTGATGATGCAGGGCGGCGTGAATGTCTTCGTGCGGTGTCGGGCGACCGACCCATTGCGGCAGCAGCGAGCCGAGCAGCATGCCGACGAAACTGATGCCGAGACCGATCAGTTGCGGCGGCACCAGGCTGGCTTCACCAATCAGCACTTCGACCAGCAACCAGGAAAGCAGACCGCCGAAGATGGCAGCCAGCGCGCCCTGCGTCGTGGCCCGCTTCCAGAAGGCCCCAACGAAGAGCGGCACGAAGGCACCGGCCAGCGTGATCTTGTAGGCGTTTTCGACCATCTTGAAGATGCTGGCGTTGGACCATAGCGCGAAGCCGAGCACCACGGCGGCGAAGATCACGATGGAAGCTCGCATGACGCGCAGGAACTGGTGGTCACCCATGTGCGGGAAGTAGCCGCGCACGATGTTCTCCGAGAAGGCGACCGAAGGCGCCAGCAGCGTTGCCGACGAGCAGCTCATGATGGCGGAGAGCACGGCGCCGAAAAAGATGGCCTGGGCGAAGACCGGCGTGTGTTGCAGGACCAGGGTCGGTAATACAAGCTGCGAGTCGCTCTGCAGCAGGCCGTTGAATTGCTCCGGATTGATCAGCGTTGCCGAGTAGGCGATGAATATCGGCACGAAGGTGAAGCAGAAGTAGATGGAGCCGCCGAGCAGCGAGCCCCAGATGGCGATCTTGGCCGTCCGTGCCGAGGTGATGCGCTGGAAGACGTCCTGCTGCGGAATGGAACCGAGCATCATGGTGACCCAGGCGCCGAGGAAGGTCAGCCACTTCCACGGATCGGCCTCGGGGAAGAATTCCAGTTTGCCGGCGGCGGAAGCGTGTTCGATCACCGGGGCGACGCCGCCGGTCAGGCCGGAGACGATCCAGGCGATGAACAGCATGCCGCCCATGATGACGCCCATCTGGACGAAATCGAGGATGGCGACGGAGAGCATGCCGCCGAAGGTGGTGTAGGTGAGCACGATGAGCGCACCGAGGATCATGCCGGCCGTCTGGCTGATGCCGTCGTTGGTGACGACGTTGAAAACCAGGCCGAGCGCCTTGATCTGGGCCGACACCCAGCCCAGGTAGCTGGCGACGATGCACAGCGTGGTCAGCACCTCGACCGTGCGGTTGTAGCGCAGGCGGAAATAGTCGCCCAGGGTCAGGATGTTCAGCTTGTACAGCTTATGGGCGAAGAAGAAGCCGGCGATGATCAGGCACAGCGAGGAACCGAAGGGGTCGGCGACGACGCCGCGCAGGCCTTCCTTGACGAAGGTGGCGGATACCCCGAATACCGCTTCGGCGCCGAACCAGGTGGCGAACACGGTGGCGGTGACGACCGGCAACGGGAGATGGCGGCCGGCCACGGCGAAGTCCTTGGCGCTATGCACGCGGGTGGCAGCGAACAGGCCGATACCGATGGAGACGAGCAGGTAGAGAACGACGAACCAGATCAGCATGGCGGGGCCGTGAGTACGCGCTAAAGGATTGAAAACGCGCGGATTATACGGCTTTGGTGGCGTGCTGGGATCAGAATTCGGCGTCGGCGCGGAAGTAGACCGTTTCGCCGGTCAGCGGGTGCGGAAAAGCCAGGGTTAGTGCATGCAACAACAGGCGCGGCGCGCTGCTTTCGTCGCCATAGAGTTCGTCGCCCAGGATGGGGTGGCCGAGCGAAGCCATATGCACGCGCAACTGGTGCGAGCGGCCGGTCCACGGTTCCAGTTCGACACGGGTGGTGTTGCTTTCGGTATTACGTTCCAGCACGCGGAAGCGGGTCAGAGACGGCTTGCCGAGGCTGTGATCCACCATCTGGCGGGGCCGGTTGGGCCAATCGACGATGAGCGGCAGGTTGATTTCGCCGCTGTCGGCTTCGACCAAGCCGGCAACGACGGCGACGTAGCGCTTGTCGACGAGACGGTCGCGAAAGAGCTTGGACAGCCGGCGATGCATCTCCTCGCCGCGGGCCAACACGAGCAGACCGGAGGTGGACATGTCGAGCCGATGCACGGTCAGGGCGTCGGGATAGTCGCGTTGCAGGCGGCTGACCAGGCAATCCGCGCGCTCCGGCCCGCGGCCCGGCACCGAGAGCAGGCCGGCCGGTTTGTCGGCAACGATCAGCGCGTCATCGGCAAAAATGACCGGGATGCCGGTATCCGGCGGCGGGGTGTAGACGATCACTGCTTGTTCAGCGGCACGCGGCAGAGCGAATCCTTGAACGGCTTGGGTTCCTGTACCCAGCCCTCGCCCAGCGGCGTCTGGCTGCAGGCGCGGGAGCCGTCGAGCAGGCTGACCCACCAGTACCAGGCGGCGGGTTCGGCCACTGCTGCGGTGCACAGGCCAAAAAGGGCAAAAATGGCGAGAAGGCGTTTGAACATGGCGCTACTCCGCGAAAAATTGCTTGCGAAACAAGGTGCATCAATATACTGTATTTATACACAGTATTTGGTGGCGGTGTCGGGGGCGAATATAGCTTATCCGACGTCGAATGCCGAAATCGATTCCTGCAATTTCTATTCCATCTTCGGCCCCTGTGCCATAATCCGCTCAAAATTCGAGGTACTCCCATGGACGACAACAAGGCAAAGGCGCTCGCCGCAGCGCTGCAACAGATCGAGAAGCAGTTCGGCAAAGGCTCCATCATGAAGATGGGCGACGCCGAGATCGACGAAGGCATCCAGGTCGTGTCCACCGGTTCGCTCGGTCTGGACATCGCACTCGGCGTCGGCGGTTTGCCGCGCGGCCGCGTCGTTGAAATCTACGGTCCGGAATCCTCCGGCAAGACCACGCTCTGTCTGCAAGTCGTCGCCGAAATGCAGAAGCTGGGCGGCACCGCAGCGTTCATCGACGCCGAACACGCGCTCGATCCGCAATACGCCCAGAAGCTCGGCGTCAATGTTTCCGACCTGCTGATCTCGCAGCCGGACACCGGCGAACAGGCCCTTGAAATCGCCGACATGCTGGTCCGCTCCGGCTCGGTCGACATCATCATCGTCGACTCCGTGGCTGCCCTCACCCCACGCGCCGAAATTGAAGGCGAGATGGGCGACCAGATGGTCGGCCTGCATGCCCGCCTAATGTCCCAGGCCCTGCGCAAGCTGACGGCTAATATCAAGAAGACCAACACCCTGGTCATCTTCATCAACCAGATCCGCATGAAGATCGGCGTCATGTTCGGCTCGCCGGAAACCACCACCGGCGGCAATGCGCTGAAGTTCTACGCTTCTGTTCGCCTCGATATCCGCCGTATCGGCTCGATCAAGAAGGGCGACGAGGTCATCGGCAGCGAAACCAAGGTCAAGGTCGTCAAGAACAAGGTTTCTCCTCCGTTCCGCGAAGCCATCTTCGACATCCTCTACGGCGAAGGCATTTCCCGTCAGGGCGAAATCGTCGAAATGGGGGTGGCTCACAAGCTGGTCGACAAGTCCGGCGCCTGGTATGCCTACAAGGGCGAGAAGATCGGCCAGGGCAAGGACAACGCCCGCGAATTCCTGAAAGCCAATCCGGAAATCGCTGCAGAAATCGAAGCCGGCATCCGCGAAGCGGCCAGCACCAACGTCATCAAGCCGGTGAAGGCCGCCAAGGCCGCCGATGCCTGAGCTGCGTGTGCGCGCCCTGCAGATGTTGACCCGGCGTGATTACAGCCGGGCGCAATTGCAGGCCAAACTCGCGGTTCACGCCGAAAGTGAAGAAGAACTGAACGCCGTCCTCGACACCCTGCAAAGCGAACGCCTGCTCTCCGACCCCCGCTACGCCAGTCAGCGTGTGGTGGCGCGTGCCGGGCGCTACGGCAATGCCCGTTTGCGTCAGGAATTGAAGCAGCAGGGTGTCGGCGAGGCCGACATCGAGGCCGCCTTGCCCGAAGCGGGCGACGAGGCCGAACGTTGTCGCGCCGTCTGGCTGAAGAAATTCGGCCAAGCCCCCGGCTCGGCCGAAGAGCGGGCAAAACAGATGCGTTTCCTGCAATATCGCGGTTTTTCCGGCGATGCCATCCGCCGGACTCTGCGCGGAGTCGAAGAATGAACACGGTCGCCAAGCTGTCGGCGCACAATCTGAAGAAGCGCTACAAGGCGCGGACGGTCGTCGAGGACGTTTCCTTCGAGGTCAAATCGGGCGAAGTCGTCGGCCTGCTCGGCCCGAACGGCGCCGGCAAGACCACCTGCTTCTACATGATCGTCGGCCTGGTGGCGGCGGACGGCGGCGAGGTCTACATCGACGACGAGCGCCTGACCCATTCGCCGATGCACAACCGTGCCCGCCAGGGTCTCTCCTATCTGCCGCAGGAGGCCTCCGTCTTCCGCAAGCTGAATGTCGAAGAGAACATCCGTGCGGTGTTGGAGTTGCTTAAGCTGCCTGAAGCGGAGCTGAACGACCGGCTGGAAAACCTGCTCAATGAACTGCATATCGGCCATGTTCGGCACGTTAACGCGGCCGCGCTATCCGGCGGTGAGCGTCGCCGTTGCGAAATCGCCCGCGCACTTGCCACCAACCCGCGCTTCATCCTGCTCGACGAGCCTTTTGCCGGCGTCGACCCGATCGCCGTGCTGGAAATCCAGAAGATCATCCGCTTCCTGAAAGAGCGCGGCATTGGCGTCCTGATTACCGACCACAACGTGCGCGAGACCTTGGGTATCTGCGACCACGCCTACATTATCAACGCCGGACGCGTGTTGGCATCTGGACGGCCGGACGAAATCGTCGATAATGAAAGCGTACGCAAGGTTTATCTCGGCGAGCACTTCAGGCTTTGACCGCAAAGCGTACCCAACAGATGCATAAATGAAGCCCGCTCTCCAACTCAAACTCTCCCAGCACCTGGCGTTGACGCCTCAGTTGCAGCAGTCGATCAAGCTCCTGCAGTTGTCGACGGTGGAGATGCAGCAGGAAATCGAGCGCTATCTGCTCGAAAATCCCATGCTGGAGCGGGAAGACGACAACGGCGGCGAGTCTTTCGCCGGGGCGCAGCAGTTCGACTCGCCGCGCACGAACGAAAACGAGCGTGAGCGGGAAAGCGAAGAGCGCACCCCGAGCGAGGATCGCGAGCAGGAAATCCCCTCCTCGCCTTCCGAAGTCGACGACGATCGCTGGACCTCGGATGCCGGAACTTTCACCGGCGCCGGGCGCGACGAAGACGACGACAACGATGCTCACGACATTCATGCCGCCAATGTCAGTCTGCGCGAGCATTTGGGCTGGCAGCTGGGGATGACCCAGCTTACCGAGCGCGACCGTAGTTTGGTCCGCTTCCTGATCGAGGCGCTCGATGACGACGGCTATCTGTCGACTCCCTTGCTGGAACTGTGGGAAACCCTGCCGCCGGAATACGAGATTGAGCTGGAAGAACTGGAAATTGCCCTGCGCCATATCCAGAATTTCGATCCAACCGGCATCGGCGCACGTAACCTGCAGGAATGCCTGCTGCTGCAACTAAAGGCGGAAGAGGACTGCGACGAGCGCGATCTGGCCATGGCCATCGTCGACAAACACCTTGAATTGCTGGCTGCACGCGACTTCACCAAGATCAAGCGGTTGACCGGTTGCGACGATGCAGAACTCAGAGAGGCGCAGGCGCTGATTACCAGCCTCAATCCGCGCCCCGGTGCGGGTTATGCGCAGCTCGAAGCCCGCTACATCACGCCCGACGTGATCGTGAAGAAGCTCAAGGGCAAGTGGACGGCATACATTAATCCGGACGCCTATCCGCGTCTGCGCATCAACCGCTTGTATGCCGAAATTCTGGCCAAGCAGCGGCGTGGCAACGGCAACCTGTCGACCCAATTGCAGGAAGCCCGCTGGTTGATCAAGAACGTCCAGCAGCGTTTCGAAACCATTCATCGCGTGACGCAAGCCATCGTCGACCGTCAGCGCCAGTTCTTCGAGCATGGCGAAGTGGCAATGCGGCCCCTCGTCCTGCGCGAAATTGCCGATATTCTCGGCTTGCACGAATCGACCGTGTCGCGGGTGACCAGCCAGAAGTACATGGCGACGCCGCGTGGCATTTTCGAACTGAAATACTTCTTTGGCAGCCATGTCTCCACCGATACCGGTGGCGCCTGTTCTGCCACGGCCATCCGGGCGTTGATCAAGCAATTGATTGCAGCTGAGGACGGCAAGAAGCCCTTGTCGGATAGCCAATTATCCGAAATACTAGGCCAGCAGGGGATCGTTGTTGCGCGCCGCACGGTAGCCAAATACCGTGAATCGCTCAACATCCCGCCGGTCAATTTACGTAAGACTCTGTAGAGAGGAGAAAAAATGAACCTGCAGATCAGTGGTCACCACATCGAAGTTACGCCGGCTCTGCGTGAATACGTCGAAAACAAGCTGGATCCCGTCGTTCGTCATTTCGACAAGGTCACGGGCGTCAATGTCGTCCTGTCCGTCGAAAAGCTGAAGCAGAAGGCTGAAGTGACCGTGCATGTTCCGGGTAAGGATCTGCATGTCGAAGAATCCGGTGACGACCTCTATGCCGCCATCGATGCGATGTTCGACAAGCTGGATCGCCAAGTCCAGAAGCACAAGCAGAAGACGCAGGATCATCACCGCGGCGAAAAGCCCGGCCTGCAAGCCGAGTAATCGTCGGATGGCCGCAGCCGACACCCGGTTGCGGCCTTTTGCTTTTCATTTTCCCTTATGAACCCCCTTACCAATCTCCTGTCGGCCGAACAGATCGTTCTCGATCTGGATGCCAGCAGCAAGAAGCGGGTATTCGAACAAGCCGCCATTCTCTTCGAGACCCGTCTCGGCATTGCCCGCGCGCTCATCTTCGATAGCCTGTTCGCCCGCGAGAAACTCGGATCCACCGGACTGGGCCAAGGCGTTGCCATTCCACATGGTCGGATCAAGGGACTCAAACATGCGGCCGGCGCCTTCATGCGTCTGGCAACGCCGGTGCCCTTCGATTCACCGGACGGTCGTCCGGTTAGCCTGCTATTCGTGCTTTTGGTACCGGAGCAAGCGACGGAACAGCACCTGCAAATCCTTTCGGAACTTGCCCAGCGTTTTTCCGATCGGAATTTCCGCGAAACACTGACTAACGCTTCCGATCCCGCCACCGTTTTGGCGCTCTTCCAGTCCTGAGAGCGCCGTGCGTCAGATCAGGCTGAGCCAGCTTTACGAGGATAACCGCGAAAAGCTGTTGTTCGATTGGAGCATTGGCCAGGATGTCGACCGCCGCATCGAGATCAAGGGTTCCAATAACTATGGGGCCGATCTTGTCGGCCACATCAACATCATTCACCCGGAACGTCTTCAGGTGATGGGGCAAGCCGAGTACGAATGGGCTACCCGCATCGGTGAGCGTCGCTTCGTGCAGATGTTCACCGATTTGTTGTCGGCCCAACCGCCGGCAGTGATCGTCGCCGATGGATTGATACCTCCGCCGCAGGTGGCCGAAGTCTGCCAGCAGACCGGGACGCCGCTCATCGTTTCTCCCAAACCGTGTTCGGCCGTGATTGACCTGCTACGTATCTATCTGTCGGCTCGCCTGGCCGATACGGTGAGCCTGCATGGCGTCTTCATGGATGTTTTGGGCATGGGCGTGTTGATTACCGGCGATTCCGGGGTCGGCAAATCCGAACTCGCCCTTGAACTCATTTCACGCGGTCATGGCTTGGTAGCAGATGATGTTGTCGAGATGGCGCGTATCGCGCCAGCGACGATTGAAGGTCGTTGTCCAGGCATGCTGCGGGATTTTCTCGAGGTACGTGGCCTCGGTTTACTGAATATCCGGACCATATTCGGCGAGACGGCATCACGCCGGAAGATGAAACTGAAGTTGATCGTGCATCTCCAGAAGACCTTGGCTGCAGGCGATGCGCCACGTCTGCCGCTCGATGCGCAGATGCAGGACGTCCTTGGCGTTCCCGTCCGCAAAGTGTTGATACCGGTAGCTGCCGGTCGAAACCTGGCAGTTCTGCTTGAAGCAGCGGTACGCAATACCATCCTGCAACTTCGAGGCATCGACAGCATGCAGGATTTCATGGATCGGCAGCAGCGGATGATGCTTGACGAGGAAAGCTGAATCCCCCATATTCAGCCGACATCCAATACCTTCTGGAAAGGGAAAGTCCGATGAAAAAGCTGGTTGCTCTGTTGCTTGTCGCATTTGCAGCGACTGCCGCGCATGCTGCTGAAGACTGCGCTGCCCGTGCCGCCGAAAAGAAGCTGGCTGGTGCTGCCAAGAACAGTTTCATGAAGAAGTGCCAGGAAGATGCCAATCCGGGAACGGCAGCCTGTGAGGCGACCGCGAAGGAAAAGAAATTGGCTGGTGCTGCCAAGAACAGCTTCGTCAAGAAGTGTGTTGCAGACGGTCAGGCTGCTGGAAAATAAGTTTCCCGCAAGCCGCACAAGAAAAAGGCCCTCATATGAGGGCCTTTATTTATAGGGCGGGTTCGAATTCCAGTCGGGCGATCAGCGGGTCGCTGCTGGAGCCACCGAAGCAAATGTAACCTTTGCCCTCCAAGCGCATATCCTTGCGCCGAACACCGATCTCCGGCCTTCCGTTGTAGCTGAGAAAGGTGCCATTCGTGCTGGTATCGACCAAATGGAAACCATCGGTGCGGAGCTCGATGCGGGCATGCTGCCGCGACGCTTTGCGGTCGTCGATCACCAGATTATTGTTGAGGTCGCGACCGATAGTCAGTACAGGCGACTTATCGTCGAGCAGGAAGGTCTTGCCCCGGAACTTAAGATTAAGGCGCCCCTTGCCGCCGACCTCGGCATCGCCAAAAGTCGAGTGAGGATAGACACTGACTTCGTAATCCACCCACTGCACCTGATGGAGGCTAAGTGAATTACCGAGTTCGTTGACAGTGCCAAGTTCTGGAATCGGTGTCAGGCTGATTGGGCCTTGGCTAGGCAGATCGTTAGCCAGCACGGAACTACAGAGTATTTCCTTGCGTCGGGCAAGGCCGGCGATGCGTGCCGCAGTTTCTACGGCATCACCCTTCAGCTTGGACCCCTCGTCGATGATCTCACCGCTATGCAAGCCGATACGAATGGATAGTTTTAGACCAGATACGGGAGGCAGGTCGGCAATTCGTTGCTGCATGTCGATAGCAGCCTGGCAGGCTTCATCGGCGCTATTGAATACTGCAAGGAGTTCGTCACCGACAATTTGAACCGTACGCCCGTCGTAGCCCTCGATCGAGCGGCTCATGCGTTTCAAACAACGCTCAACCGCATGCATGGCTTCGGTGTCGCCAAGGCGTTCAAAAAGCGCCGAACTACCGGAAACGTCGGCGAATAAGACGACAAGTTTGCGAGGGGTGGCGCTCATTAATCCGTACGGGTCAGAAAAAAATCAACGTCTGATTATATGACGAAGTTGTCAATTCTTGCATTATGCAGACTGGCTTATCGGAATGATGCCGGAAATCGGCATTTCCGGTGCATCGAAGGCGATATCTCCCTCCTCGACAGGGGTGTCTAGCGTCAGGCCTTGGAAATCGAATAAAGCGTTGTCTGCCAGATGGGACGGGACAACATTCTGCATCGCCGTGAATACGGCCTCGGTACGTCCTGGATATTTCCGGTCCCAATCCTGCATCATCTCGCGAATCTTCTGCCGTTGCAGGTTGTCCTGCGAGCCGCAGAGGTTGCAGGGAATAATGGGAAATTCCATACCCCGGGCGAATTTGGCGATATCGGCCTCAGCACAATAAGCCAAGGGGCGGATAACCACGTGGGCCTTGTCGTCAGTCACGAGCTTGGGCGGCATGGCCTTCAACTTGCCGCCGAACAGCATGTTCAGGAACAAGGTGTGCACCATGTCGTCGCGGTGATGGCCAAGGGCTATCTTGTTGGCCCCCAACTCCTTGGCGGTACGGTAAATGATGCCGCGACGCAGGCGGGAACACAGCGAACAAGTAGTCTTGCCTTCGGGGATCTTTTCTTTGACCAGCGAATAAGTATCGGCCTCAACGATACGATATTCGATACCGATCGAGTCGAAGTAGCGCGGCAGCACATCGGCCGGGAAACCGGGTTGTTTCTGGTCAAGGTTCATCGCGATCAGTCGAAACTGAATCGGAGCGCGCTGCTGTAGGGCCATCAGCATGGCGAGCAGTGTATAGGAATCCTTGCCCCCGGAAACGCAGACGAGGACCGTATCACCGTCCTCGATCATGTTGTAGTCGCCGATTGCTTTGCCGGTTTTACTTTCGAGGAAGCGTCGAAGCTTGAGCAGTGTATTGGAGGTGGTCATGTTGCGGACAGCAAAAATTTTGCCGGCCTGGCCGGCGAAAAGCGCAAGTTTACCCGTTTAAAGCCTCGTTCATTCAATAATTTATGCCGGGGTTCACGGTAGGCATAGCAATGGCCGACATCGCGATAACGAAAATAAAAACCTTGCCCCGAGTCCATGGCAGGAAGCGGTAAAATCGCAAGCTTTTTGGCCGCCTCCATGAGCAACCTGCCCGCTCCTTCCACGGAAGCAATGGCGCACAGTGATCGCCTGCGTGCTGCCATATGCAATGAAATACTATGCTCAGCCGGCTGGGTTTCCTTCGCACGTTTCATGGAACTGGTGCTGTATGCGCCGGGGCTTGGGTATTACTCGGCCGGGGCGAGGAAGTTCGGCGCGGCCGGTGATTTCGTGACGGCGCCTGAATTAACCGGATTATTCGGACAGGCGCTGGCGACGCAAGTGCAACAGGTCATGTCGGCCTCCATTCCCCAAATTATCGAGGTTGGCGCTGGCTCCGGACGGCTCGCGGCGGACCTTTTGCTCGAACTCGAACGTCGGGGAGCGTTACCCGCGAGCTACCAGATTCTCGACCTTTCCGCCGATCTGCGGCAGCGCCAGCGGGAAACCATCGCCACGGCAGCGCCGCACCTGTTGTGCCGGGTGGAATGGTTGGACACCTTGCCCGAGTCTTTTTCAGGGGTGGTTCTCGCGAACGAGTTGCTCGATGCCATGCCAGCGCATATCGTCTGCTGGGGGGATGGAGAGGTCACGGAAAAAGGTGTTGCTCTGGGCGACGATGGAGGTTTCGTATGGCAGAGCCGTCCGGCCGAGGGGCAACTCCGGTCAGCGGCCAGGGAACTTGCCGAACAATGCTCCTTGCCGCCGGGTTATGAGAGCGAGATCGGCTTGGCTGCGCGGGCGTGGGCTGCTGAATGGGGAAAGCGCCTGGTCAAGGGCGCATTGTTGTTGATCGACTACGGCTTTCCCCGCCGCGAGTTCTATCATGTACAGCGGGCGCGGGGAACGCTGATGTGCCACTATCGTCACCACTCTCATCCCGATCCGTTCTACCTGCCCGGACTGCAGGATGTTACGGTGCACGTCGATTTCACGTCGATTATTGCTGCCGCCTACCCGGCAGGACTCGACCTATTGGGCTATACGAACCAAGGGCAGTTCCTGATCAACTGCGGGATCCTTGACTTGCTGTCGAGCATCGACAATACCAGCAAGGACTACGTGAGGGCAGCGGGTGCGGTGAATACGCTCCTGATGCCGCACGAGATGGGCGAATTATTCAAGGTGATGGCACTTGGTCGCGGTATCGATGAGCCTTTGCTTGGTTTCCTGCGTGGCGACCAGAGTCACCGACTCTGATCAAGTGCGTCGACAGAATTCGCGAAATCGGTTCGGTTGACCGAGGACGAGGCGGCCGAATTCGTCCAGAAGCGATTGGTCGAGCGCCGTGGGTGAGAGCTCGAAGGAAAGGCTGCCCAGACGTTCGAGGTTGCGCGTCTCCAGGCGGATCGTGCCGCGTTCGAAATCGGCCCGCCATCGGGCGCTGACGCTGACCTCGCTACGTATCTCGAATTCTGCACGTTCGACGTAACCGCGGGAGTTCTTGAATTCCTTGCAGTTGAAAGGGAGACCGAAATCGAAAAGTAGGGCACGGAAGCGATCGATGGTCTGGCCTTCCTTCTCGCACTTAAGTGCCTTGGCGTTGCTCAGGTGGTAGGAAAAACTGACCAGCTCGACCAATGCGCCTGCGCTTTGTGATTGGGTCCGATAATCGGCAAACCCCTCCAGCCAGTTCAAATTGTCGATCTGCAAGGGATCGGCCAAGGGATAGACGCGAGGAATGCCGGGTTTGACGATATTCAACTGCTGAACGAGGTCGTGGAGGAAGAAGAAGGTCTTTTTCAGTGCCTGGTCAATGGCTTCGCTCTGAACCGTGCGTTCCGTTTCGGCCGAATGCAGTTCGCGCTGACGCACTTCTGCTTGATGGCGCAACTGGCTGAGCAGATCGCTCCCATCGAGTTTCAATTCGTTGCGGCGCAGGGTGTCGCCTTTGGCAACTTGAGGAGTGTGTTGAGTGCCACTAGGGACGATTTCCGGAAAGATGAGCGTCGGATCGGACATGCCGGCCGCCGATTGCGCCAGTTGATCACGCCTGGCCCGTCTCTCCGCCGCATCGAGGTCGAAAGTCTCGATGTCGGCGATTAGCGAAGCCTCCAGTGCTTCGATATCCTTGATGCCGACATTACGCGACTTCCGCTTGGCTTCGATGGCACTGAGAATGGCTGAACGGGTATCGTCGGGCTTGCTGCTGTCGCTCATTGCGGAATCCGGAGGAAGACTTATACTAAGGATATAGTTTTTACTCGATGGAGAAAAACAGAAATGGATGTGTCTTCCGTTGGGTCGCTAAGTACGGCCCTCAGCCAATCGCAGGTTGGCGATGCGGTGGGGATTACGGTGCTGAAGAAGGCGCTGGATTTGCAGGCGCAAACCGCAGCGCAATTGCTGCAGGCTTTGCCGGCTCCGAGTAATCCATCGCATTTGGGCAACAGCGTCGATATCAAAGTCTGAGATCGTCCAGCCAGTCGCGCAACGTGGCCGCAACCAGCGGCCATTCTTTTTCGTGGGTGACCGCATGACCCATGCCGTGGAAGATCTGGGCATGCAAGCCGTAGGTGTGGGCAGTGCTTTGGACGAGGAATGCCGGTACCAGGACATCCGCTTCGGCGCCAGCGATCAGCATCGGCGGGCGGTGCATGGCGAACAGGTTGGGCAGGTTGAACATCGACATGTCCCATATTGCCCGGTGCGATTCAGCTTGCATGCGGGTCAACCAGGCTGCCAGCATGGCATCGTCGACTTCGCCGGCGAACAGGGCTTCGCGTAGCGTTGTCGTATCGGTGTATTCGCCGCCCATGATGCGGTTGATTTCAAGGAAGAGTTGCGGCTTTTGCAGCAGCAGATGGAACTGGGAGGCAATCAGCCCTTGTGGCGGCACCGAACAGAGCAGGACGGCGGCGCAAGCCGGCCGGTGTTCGAGGTATTTCTGGACGACGAAACCGCCCATCGAGTGGCCGATCAGGACGGGGTCGGCATCGAGAAAGTCGACGATGGTTTTTAGGTCGTCCACGTAGTCGGCAATCGAATGCCAGTCGATATTATCCCGCCCAGCACTACCCCCGTGTCCCCGCAACGACAGCGCATGGCAGGCGTAACCCGCGGCGGCGAGAAAGGGCATGAATGTTTCGGTCCACATCCAGCCGCCAGCGAATGCACCATGAACGAAAACGATGGGCGGATGGGTGCTGGGTTTTTCGGGGAGGCAGGAAAATAGCTCCAGCCCTTCGACAGAGTGGGTGGAAATCCTGGGATGCTTCTTGTTGGGCATGGTTAAATTGAAACCTTTGAAATTGTTTTTCGGGACGACATGTTCAAGTGGATCCTGACGCTGGTCGTCGCCATTTTTCTGCTCGGGATTATCAGCCCGCATCTGGCGCGTTATATTCGCTTCGGCCAGTTGCCTGGCGATATGGCTATCCGTTTTCGCGGCCGGACCTACACCTTTCCTGTAGCCTCCACGTTGATACTGTCCTTACTCCTCTGGCTGCTTGGCCGTCTGATCTAGCAGCGCCTGCACGGCCCGTACCCGGGCCTCATGCAGTCGCTCTGGAATTTGCCGTTTGTCGGTACAGGCGGCCACGATTTTTGCCGCTTCGACGCTGTGCACCGCAGCAAGGGCGGCGAGCAGCAGTGCCGGCGTATCGTAGCTGCGGTTCTCCCAGCCCTGCCGACCAAGATAGTCGCAGCGGCAGGCATCGAGGAATTGCTGGAAGCGTTCTGGCCGACGCAGGGCGTCACTTTTCTCGATCAGACCGACCAGCGTGGAGGCCTTCAATTCGCGCGCCCGGTGCACCAGACCGTGATGCTGCGCCGTCAGCAAGGCGAGATCGCGGCAGTCGTTGGGCACGCGCAGACGGCGGCAGAGTTGTTCGGTAAGGCGGACACTGCGCTCTTCGTGGCCGATATGGCGAGGCAGCACGTCGGCCGGTGTTTCTGCCTTGCCGAGATCGTGGGTCAGGGCTGCGAAGCTAACCGTCAGCGGGTAGCGGTGGCGGGCCGCCTGGTCGATGACCATCATGGTATGCACGCCAGCGTCGATTTCCGGGTGATAGTCCGGACGCTGCGGCACCCCGAACAGCGCATCGACCTCGGGCAGCAGGCGTTGCAGTGCGCCGCATTCGCGCAATACCTCGAACATGCGCGACGGCTTGTCTTCCTGCAGCCCCTTGGCGACCTCCTGCCAGACGCGTTCGGCGACCAGGTGATCGACCTCGCCCGAAATAACCATCTGGTGCATCAAGGCCAGGGTTTCCGGGGCGACAGAAAAATCGGAAAAACGCGCCGCGAAGCGGGCGAGGCGCAGGATGCGCACCGGATCTTCGGCAAAAGCCGGGCCGACGTGGCGCAGGATTTTGCCTTCCAGGTCGCGTGCACCGCAGAAGGGGTCGATCAGGGAGCCATCTTCTGCCTTGGCCATCGCGTTGATGGTCAGGTCGCGGCGTGCCAGGTCCTGTTCTAGGGTGACGTCGGGTGCCGTGTGGAAGGTGAAGCCGTGGTAGCCGTGGCCGGACTTGCGCTCGGTGCGCGCCAGCGCGTATTCCTCATGAGTTCGAGGATGAAGGAAGACGGGGAAATCCTTGCCAACCGGGCGAAAGCCCTGAGCCAACATGGCTTCCGGCGTTGCGCCGACCACGACGTAATCGCGGTCGGCATTGGGGCGGCCGAGCAGCTCGTCACGGACGGCGCCGCCGACGATGAAAATCTGCACGGCGTTCCGGCGATCAGCGTCCGGCGCGGAAGCGGAAGCTGTCGAGCCTGCCCTTCGGCGTGTTGAGCGCGATGTAGGTGGGGGCAACGGCTTCAAGCGCAGTCGGTTTCCAGCCGGCCGGGGCCTGGCTGGTGGCGTCGGCCACGCTGTCGATTTCCATGGAGCGCAGGTTGTCCGGCGACAGCAGCGGCTGCGGGGCCAGCCACATCAGACCGGCCTGCAGGTAGGCCCAGCCTTCCGACAGCGGCACGACGGTAGCCTTGCTGCCGCACAGCTCGGCGGTGTAATCGACCAGATCGCGCAGGGTGTAAACCTTCGGGCCGACCAGATCGTAGGCCTTGCCGAAGGTATTTACGTCGCTCAGGCTGTCGACGAAAGCATCGGCCACGTCGGCCGCCCACACCGGCTGGAAGCGGGCATGGCCGAAACCGAGCGGGAAGAAGGGGAATTTCTTCAGGACGGAAGCGAAGGTGGACAGGAAGGAATCGCCCAGACCGAAGATGACGGAAGGACGGAAGACGGTAACGTCCAGGTCGCCTTGGGCAGCAAGCACTGCGGCTTCGCCGTCGCCCTTAGAACGCAGGTATTCGGACGGCCCCTTGGCATCGGCATGCAGCGCGCTCATGTGAACCAGGCGACGTACGCCATTGGCCTTGCAGGCGGCGATGATTTTCTTTGGCAGTTCGACGTGGGCCTGGGCGAAGTCGCGGCTGTACGGTAACTGGACGTCGCGGCTGTGGAGGATGCCGACCAGGTTGATCACGGCATCGTGGCCGGAGACCAGTTCGTTCAGGGTCTTTTCGCAGCTGATATCGGCTTCCGGCATTTGGATGCCGGGCTGGATGATCAGGGCCTTGGTCCGTTCGCGCCGGCGGGTCGGCACGGTGACCTCGATGCCGCGTTGCGACAGGCGATTGGCAATATAGGTACCGACGAAACCGCTACCCCCCAGCAGCAAGACCTTCTTGACGACCATGTGGAACCCCGGAATTCTGATTCGTAAAACACGGATTTTAAGCCAAAAACCGCGTCTTCGGGGCTGTCCTTACGCCGGTAGGGCTGGATGGTGTTTCAAGGCGCGAGCGGCTGCACGTTCAAACAACGACTCCTTGCCAAGCAGCACGGCCTCGCCACTATTCAGTTGACGGGAGAGAATCACCGAATGAACTGCCAGTGCCGTTCCGGTATGCGGATTGAACAGCAGATGGCGCTGGCTTTCCGGGCTGACGAAGCAGACCATGCGCGGCAGGCGGCTCCATTCGCCGGAGCGCCCGATCCAATTGCCGACCTGGCAAGGAACCGATACCGCCGGAACGGGCTCAGGGAAATCCAGTGTCGCCAGCGTCAGGCTGCCAACCTTGAGTTCACCGGCAATCGGCTCGCGCCTGGGGGTCGGCGTTTCGGCTTCGGGCGTATCGCCGCCAAGCAGTACGGTTTGCGGGGCGATGCCGCGCAAGGCTTGGGTCTGCAAATCGAAACAGATATCGAGGACGCGCTGTTGCGCTGCCGGTGCCATGCCGATGCGGACCATGCCGCCTTTCAGGGTCTTCAGGACGAACGGCAACTGAGACGAAAGCTCTTTGCGCTGTTCGAGATCGGTTTTCGGCTCGAACGACCACAGCAATTTGTTCATCGCGTTCTTGTGATCTTGCCAGATGCTGCTGTTGCTTCCGGATTCCGTCTCGATCTGCTGCATGACCTGTGGCCAGGATTTCTGGAAGAAATCGACGAGGTCGACGGGAACGCGAACTTCGGTGGCCGCCTTGGTCTCGTCGGCAACCTGATCGCAACGGTCGAGTTGCTGCAACAACGGCAAATAAGCCTGTGCGGCTGCGATGACTTCCTGTTTGCGCTCTTCCTGCAATTTGTCCAATTGTTCTGCCGCATGGCTGAAGGCAGTCGGGTCTGCGGCGAAATCGCTGCGCAACTTGCCGGCAATTTCGAACAACTTCAGGCAGACAGGATGGCGATTCGGGGTGTCGAGCGGCAGGCCAAGCATGGCATTCGCCATCTTGTCGATGACTTGGCGGGCCGGGTGAGCTGTTTCGCTGAACAGGCTGGTGTCGCGCATGGCGAGCTTGAGTGTCGCGATTTGCAGGCTGGACAGAACGGCCTTCAGCGCATCGGGCAATGCGGGGTCGTCGAAAATGGCTTCGAAAATGAGCGACAGGGTGTCGATCGCCAAGCCTTCCGGCGCATGGGCCGGAATGCCGAGTTCGCTCGAATTCAGCGAACGTTGCCTGGATGCAGTTTCGTCCTTGAACAAGGTGGGAAACAACTCGGTATTGTCCGGCGCATCACCCATTTGCAGCGTTGGATTACGGTAGTCCGCAGCGCGATCCAATTCGCTCAAGCGATGCAGCAGCCGATCCATGGATGCCTGGCTAAGCAGGTTGGCGGCCGCAGTACTACCCCCGATTTGCTGCTGAATAGTGCCCGTCTGGCTGGAAGGGAAAGCGGCGGCGACGGGCGCAACTGGCAGGCGCGAGAGCAATGCCGTTTGCAGTGCGATCAGGGCGTTGATACTTTCTGGCGCAACCCCCGTGTTTCCGCCAGGAGCTTTCTGTTGCGGACTCTCGGGTGAGGTGACGATATTCGTCTGGGCCGTCTCGATGCCGCTTTTGCCGAGGAAGGTTTCGACCGTGTCGTAAACGGCCGGCAAGTTTTTCACCAGATAATCTTCGATCTTGTCGAGCAGATCGAGCTTGTTGTCGAGCGGAATGGCGCCTTGCTTGGCGAACATCTCACGCAGGCCATCGGCGATACCCTTGGGGCCGACCGGGTTGTCCCCCTTCGGCAGATCCGGACGGCGCAAAACCGTCATGAAGCGCAGGTGCAACTTCCACAAGGTGCTACCTGTGGCTTCGAACAGGCGGGCCGTGAAATTGTCGACACGGATACCGAATTCGAGATCGTCCTCGCCAACCAGCGTGATGCGTGACGAGGTCAGACCATCCACTTCGTCGCGGAAACTGCCTCGCCCCTTGCTTGAAACCATCTCGTCGAAATATTCGCCGGCAACTTGTTGCACGGCGGTGACATCTGCGGCGGAGAGCAGCAGGCTATCGCGCAACAGGCTGGCCAACTGTCTGAGGTACAGGGCGCGGGTGTCGCGGAGAATTTCGAAATTGTCGGAGATCACGGGAGGTCAGCGTCCTTCATCGCATCGCTCGTCTTCGGGCCGATGGTGCCGAGGCGGGCTTTGAGGGAGTCGGGCTTGCCATTGAACAAGGCGGAATAATACACCGCGTTGCTCATCACTTTCTTAACATAGTCACGAGTTTCGCTGAACGGGATGGTTTCGGCGTAGATGGCGCCTTCGAGCGGACGATCGGCGCGCCATTTCTTGGCACGACCGGGTCCGGCGTTGTAGGCGGCGGAGGCCAGTACCGGGTGGTTGTCCAGGTTTTCCATGACCAGGCGCATGTAGCTTGTACCGAGCAACACGTTGGTTTCGGTATCGTTGACCTGGCTGTGGTTGTAGTTGCGCAGGCCGATCTTCTTGGCGACCCACTTGGCGGTCGCCGGCATCAACTGCATCAGGCCCGAGGCGCCGACATTCGATTTGGCGTTGGTGATGAAGCGGCTTTCCTGGCGCATCAGTCCATAGACCCAAGCATCGTCGAGCGACTGATTCTGGGCGGCGGGGCGGACCTGATCGCCGTAGGGCGCCAGAAAGCGCAGCGTGTAGTCGTGTTCGGATTTGGTCTTGTCGGCCGTGTTGATGGCCCGGTCCCAGATCTGGTTGCGCTTGGCCAGGTCGGCGGCAGCCAGCAGCGAGCGGTCATCCATGCCACGCAGGGCCCAGTTCCATTCCCGAACGCCCTCCGTCCTCATGTCGAGCCGGATGAAGGTCAGTGCCCGCTTCAATCCCGGATTGTTGCGAGCAGCGAGTTGCTCCTCGGCCGTTGGTGGGTTGGCCTTGGCTGGCGGAGTAATGCTCCGCCCCAATTCTTCGTCTGCCAGGTTGCCGTAGAAATTGGCCTGGCCGGCGATTTTTTCGAACAAGGCATTGGCATCCGTCGTCCGGCCCCCGGCCTTATGGGCACGCCCGAGCCAGTAGATCCATTCCGGCTGCTGGGCGAGCGTCGGCGGCATGGCGTCGATGGTCTTATGCACGACACCCCATTCTTGGCTGCGTAGGGCGGCGCGTACTTTCCACTGGCTAGCTTCATCGGAGAGGGGAGTTTTGCCGGCGTTGGCATACCAGGCTACCGCTTCGGGTATATGGCGCTTGGCAGCCTGCAAGGCAATCTGGCCCCAGGCCCATTGTTTTTCATTGTCCTGCAGCTTGCTTTTAAGCTTTTCCAGTTCGTCGACGGCTACGCGCGGATCGTTGGTGGCGATGCGTTGGATGGCGAAGGTCGCCAGTTCGCGGCCGGGGCGTGTGGTGTACCAATTGGCCGGCTGGCGAACCAGATAGCTCATGGCGTTGTTCAAGGCATTGTCGAGTGCCTTGGTATCCGGTGCCTGGCTGTCCGGCAGGTAGTTCAGTGTGTTCTTGGCCCAGGTCGGGCGGTTGCCTTCGACCTGACGACGGGCCCGGTTCCACACGTCGTCAACATTCAGGCGTTGGCTGGCGACGGCAGCATCGATGACCGGGCGGCAAGGCTCCGGCGGCTCGAGCATGGTCAGCCAGAGTTTTTCCGCTTCGTCGAGCACTGTGCGGTCGTCGCGCGCCAGGCGGGCCTGTTGCTGCCAGCAGGTCAGTTCGGGTTCGGGGGCAAGCAGGCGTGGATATTCCTTTTCCACCTCGTTCCACGTGGAACGTTTACCCAGCCAACGTATCCAGTCGGCGCGCAATTTCTCGGCGACGTAGGTCTTGTCGTTACGCTCCAGGAAGTCGCGGATGGCGGCGAAGTCGCCCTGGTCCATCCACATGCGCAGCCGATAGTTCTCGACGTAGAGGGCGAGATCGTGGCTGCCGACCTGGCTGGCGGCGCGTTCGAATTCGTTGCGGTCGCCATTGCGAAAGGCGTCGCGGGCGGCGAGGAAGGCGGCATCCCGGCTGTCCTGCGCGATGACTGGAAAGGCGAGCGACAGGCCGAGGAGGAGAACGCGAAACTTCATGCTAGATTACGGTGATGGTGGGGCTTGACGAGGATAACACGGCCTGGCGACGGGCGATGCGCCGCGAGATGGTGGCGCGGCGGGCGGCATTGAGCGATGCGGAACATGCTCGCCTGTCGTCGGCCATCGTCGGGCATCTGCTGGCGGCCCTGCCCTGCCCCAAGATCGTGGCCTTTTGCTGGCCGATCAAGCACGAGCCGGACGTTCGTTCGGCGATTCCGCAATGGGTCGCGCGGGGCGCCTTGGCTGCTTTGCCGGTCGTGGTCGAGGAGGCGCAGCCGCTGGCCTTCCGTCACTGGGCGCACGACACGCCGCTGGCACCCGACCGCTATGGCATTCCGACGCCGACCGCCGGTGAATGGGTGATTCCGGACATGATTCTGCTGCCGCTGAATGGCTTCGATGGCGAGGGTTATCGCTTGGGCTATGGCGGCGGCTATTTCGACCGGACCTTGGCGGCCCTCTGCCCTCGCCCGCTGGCGGTCGGTGTCGGCTTCGAAATCAACCGGTTGCCGAGCATACGTCCCGAGAGTCACGATCAGCGGCTCGACTGGCTGGTGACCGAGGCCGGCGCATTCAGGCTTCCCGCTGCCTGAGTCGCCAGCTGGCGAAGGCGATGAGCAGCCCGGCCAGCGCGGCCAGCACCGCCTGGCGCAAGTCGAACAGGCCGGTACGGGCCGCCAGTTCCAGCGTGTAGCCGTGATGCAGCGACAGCAGCAGGTTGCCGAGCGAGAAGGCCAGCCACATCGAGCGTTGCCCGCGCGCTTGTTCGCGACGCAGCCAGAGTTCGAGCATCAGCCCGCTGGCGGTGGCCTGGGCGAGCAATGCAGAGAAAAGACACAACAGTGTTAAAGCGTAAGGGCTCATGCAGCGGCGACGGCGGTGCGGAAACGTTCGAGGGCTTGGTCCAGCGTCGAGCGCGGACAGCCGAAGTTTAACCGCAGCCAGCCTGGCGCGCCGAAATCCGTGCCGTCGGAGAGCCCCAGGCCATGGGCTTCGAAATGGGCGGCGGGCTTGTCCAGGCCGAGTTCGCGCACGTCGATCCAGGCCAGATAGGTTGCCTCCACGGGCGCCATTTTTGCCCCTTTTTGCCCGTGCACCGCAGCAGTGACCCGGTCGCGGTTGCTGCGCAAGTAGTCGAGCAGTTCACCATGCCAGTCGGCGCAATCGCGGTAGGCAACCTCGCAGGCGGCCAGACCGAGCACATTCACGTGCGGCACGATGCCGTCCATGGCGCGGTGGAAACGCCGGCGCAAGGCCGGGTCGGAAATTACCGCGAAGGCGCAGCCGAGACCGGGAATGTTGAAAGTCTTGGACGGTGCCATCAGCGTGATGGCGCGTTTGGCGGCTTCCGGCGACAGGCTGGCGAAGGGGATGTGGCGTTTGTATTCGTCGAGGATCAGCCCGCAGTGGATTTCGTCGGAGCAGACGATCAGGTCGTGGCGCTCGGCGTAATCGGCCAGTGAGCTCAGTTCCTCGCGGCTCCAGCAGCGGCCGACCGGGTTATGTGGGTGGCAGAGGAGGAATAGTTCAGTCTGCGTCGTGGTCGCCTGTTCCAGCGCCGTCAGGTCCCAACCCCAGCGGTCATCCGCCAACGCGAGCTCGACGCGCTTGAGTGGACGCTCGGACAGGCGTGGCGCCGACAGGAAAGGCGGATAGATCGGCGTCGCTGTCAGGACTTCGCCGGCGGCGGCGCGGCAAGCGACATTCAGGCCGGTGACCAGCCCCGGCAGCCAGACGATCCATTCTGGCTGGATGCGCCAGTCGTACTCGCTTTCCAGGTGAGCGAGCACTGACTCCGTCAATGAGGGCCAAGGGTGGCCGTAGCCGAAAACACCGTGATCGATGCGCCGATGCAGCGCCTTGATGACGGCGGGCGGAGCGGCGAAATCCATGTCCGCCACCCACAGCGGCAATACGTCGCGACCGGCGTACTTGCCCCATTTGATGGAGTCGGAGTCGCGCCGGTCGATCGGCTCGTCGAAGCGGCTCACACTTCGAGGTGCTGGTAGAGCGCCGTCGACAGGTAGCGTTCGCCGAAGGACGGGATGATGACGACGATCAGCTTGCCGGCGTTTTCCGGCCGTTTGGCCAACTCCAGCGCGGCCCAGGTGGCGGCGCCGGAGGAAATGCCGACCAGCAAGCCCTCCTCCGTCGCCATTTGGCGGGCGGTGGCGAAGGCATCGTCGTTCTTGACGCGGATCACCTCGTCGTAAACGCCGGTATTCAGCACGCCCGGCACGAAACCGGCGCCGATGCCCTGGATCGGGTGCGGGCCCTTCTGGCCGCCGGACAATACCGGCGAGGCATCCGGCTCGACGGCGACGATCTGGACGCCCGGCTTCTTCGCCTTGAGCACTTCGCCGACGCCGGTCACGGTTCCGCCGGTGCCGACGCCCGACACAAAAATGTCGACCTGGCCATCGGTATCGCGCCAGATCTCCTCGGCGGTGGTGCTGCGGTGCACGGCCGGATTGGCCGGATTTTCAAACTGCTGCGGGATGAAGTATTTGCTATCGGCTTCGGCCAGCGCCTTGGCCTTGGCGATGGCGCCGCCCATGCCTTCCGGTCCCGGCGTCAGGATCAGCTCGGCGCCGTAGGCTTTCAACAGCAGCTTGCGCTCACGGCTCATGGTTTCCGGCATGACGAAGGCGGCCTTGATGCCGCGTGCGGCGCAGACCATGGCCAGGCCGATGCCGGTATTGCCCGAGGTCGGTTCCAGCACAACGGTGTCCGGCCCGATCTTGCCGGCGGCGATGGCGGCGTCGAGCATGGCGACGGCGATGCGATCCTTGACGCTATGGCCGGGGTTGAAGAATTCCAGCTTGGCGACGACGGTCGCACCGACACCTGCGGTGACGCGGTTGAGCTTGACCAGAGGCGTGTTGCCGACCAGTTCGGTGACGTTATTGGCGATTTTCATGGTGAACTCCGAGGGAGGATGCCGGATTGTAGGGTTTTGCGGCCGTTTTGTGGGTGGGCCGGCATTCGGTGGCCGGCCCACCGAACAAATGGCCGGTAGCAAGTTCGATGCCGTCTAGGTTTGCAGCGCGCAGGGTCTTGCCGTCATCGATGTCGGCAAGTTGCCGGCTTATGCCTTGGGCGGAAGAATGCTCCGCGAGTTCCCGGGCATTGGCATTCAGGCGCAGCAGATCGGGCCGCAGTTGGAGCGCCGCAGGAAGATCGGTCGCGGCCGTTAAATGCAGGGCGAGTCGATAGCCGCGTTGCCGGTAGTTCTCGAGGGCATGGGCAAAGCGGCCGTGTGCGTCGATGGCCCCGGCATCGAGTTCGAGCACGATATCCGCCGGCGCCAGACCGCAACGCTTGAGAATCGCTTCATAGACCAGGCCGTGCTGGTTGGGTACGGCCAGCAGGTGCCGGGGATGCACGGCCATTTGCAGCCAGCCGCCGGTAGTGCGCCGCTGGGCGAGGAAGTTCAGGGCATGCAGCGTACGGCACAGGCGGTCGAGATGGATGACCGATTGTTCGGTTTCGCACAAGGCATAGGCCGTTTCGGCATCGAGCGGCGCGCCGTCATCCCGTTCGACCTGCAGCGAGGCGCGGTGGCCGACGACGCGTTCGCTGCGCAGGTCGACGACGGGCTGAAAGAGCGAGCCGAGGCGCAGGCCGCGGTGCCATGCTTCAACCCGCTCCCCTTTTGGGTAGAGCAGGCTGTCACCGGCCCGATCGGCGGCATTAAAATAACGGATCAGGTCTTCGACAGGCATGGCCTACTTCTTCAGGTAAATCTGGTCGAAACTGCCGCCGTCGGCGAAATGGATTTTCTGGGCCTTCTGCCAGCCACCGAAGACCTCATCGATGGTGACCAGCTTGAGCTTGGGGAATTGCCCGGCGAATCTGGCGGCGACCTTGGCGTCGCGCGGCCGGTAATAATGCTTGGCAGCGATGGTCTGCCCTTCTTCCGAATAGAGATAGTCGAGGTAGGCCTGGGCGGTCAGGCGGGTGCCACGTTTCTCGGCCACCTTGTCGACCACGGCGACCGGCGGCTCGGCCAGAATGGACAGACTGGGGGCGACGATGTCGAACTTGTCCTTGCCCAGTTCGTTGATGGCGAGGATGGCCTCGTTCTCCCAGGCGATCAGCACGTCGCCCAGACCGCGTTCGACGAAGGTGGTGGTCGCGCCGCGCGCGCCGGAATCGAGCACCGGCACGTTCCTGAAAATGCTGGCGACGAACTCCTTGGCCTTCTGCTCGTTGCCCCCCGGCTGCTTCAGCGCCCAAGCCCAGGCCGCCAGGTAGTTCCAGCGGGCGCCGCCGGAAGTCTTGGGGTTAGGCGTGATGACACTGACGCCCGGCTTGGCCAGGTCGCCCCAGTCCTTGATGCCCTTCGGGTTGCCCTTGCGCACCAGGAAAATGATGGTGGACGTGTAGGGGGAGGAGTTGTGCGGGAAGCGTTTCTGCCAGTCGGCCGGCAGCAGGTTCTTGTCGACCAGCGCATCGATGTCATAGGCCAGCGCCAGGGTGACTACATCGGCTTCCAGGCCATCGCGGACGGCCAGCGCCTGCTTGCCGGAACCGCCGTGCGACTGGCGCACTTTCACCTCCTGGCCGGTTTTGGCTTGCCAGTGCTTGTTGAAGGCGGCGTTGAAATCCTTGTACAGCTCGCGCGTCGGGTCGTACGACACATTGAGCAGCGAGGTCTGAGCGGAAGCGGTACTGAGGCTGAGTGCTGCGGTGCACAGGGCGAAAAGGGCAAATTTGCGCATGGGGGACTCCGGGCGATGGATGCAGAAAAAGGGATGGACGGAGTCTAGATAGGTCACGTTATTCAACGAACGAACAAAAAATTAATTCGATATAACCAGATCGGTAGTTGCGCCATGCTTGGCAAGGTGGCGCGTCGACGGTAAAAACTCGCTACGGCGTTTAGACCGAAAACTCTGGGTACGGCAAAGTGACTGGAGGGGACATGAGGGACATTCATCACCGGCCGATCGCCGAGCGCATCGACTGGCTTTTCGATCTGGCGCGGCGCCATGGCGAGAACTTCCGCTCGCCGGAAGCCTGGCTGGCCCGCCAGCGTTACCAGGCCGAGCATCCGACGGCCATCGCCGTGCTCAAGTGCATGGATGGCCGCATCAACATCCCGGTGGCGACCCACACGCCGGCCGGCATCCTGATGCCTTTCCGCAACCTCGGCGGCATGTTCGACCTGGGCTGGCCGCATCTCGGGGAAGTGCTTGTCCAGTATGTGCAGGGCATGGTGAGCGCCGGGCGACGGGTGCTGGTGCTGATCACCTACCACTGGTCGCGTGGCGACCCGAAGCGTGGCTGTGCCGGCTTCAAGTGCGACACGGCGGCCGCCATCGCCCATACCGAGCAGATTCGCGCCCAGATGGAGCAACTGTTCGGTAGCGGCCATGCCACGGTTTATCCGCTGGTCTGCGGCTTTGAAACCGACGAGGACGCCTTGCTGTTGCACGGGGCGGGTGGCCAGGTCCTGGACCTCGCCGGCCTTGGCGCCGACGACCTGCCGACCCTGGCTCCCCGGCTGGCCGCGCTGCTGCCGGACATGCCGGCCCAGATGCGGGCGGATCTGCTGCCCTTGCTCTGCGGCAATCTCGAACACATCGCGCAAGTCCGCGAGCAGGTGGCGAAACAGGAGCGGCAGCTCGACATCGAACACCGGGAGTGGGCGATCTGCCTGGGGCGTGGCTTCGATTTCCTGCATACCCCGAACCTGGCGCTGATTGTCGGGCCTTACAGCCCGGACCTGGCCGATCCGGTGCGCAAGGCGGCCGGTATCATCCAGGCCAATATGCAGGCCGGGCGGATACCGGACGACGGTCTCCTGCTGCTGGCTTCCGTGCCCTACGAGGAAATCGGCGTCGATCGCGCGCGGGCGGAGCTCAAATCCCGCTTCCTGTCGCAATTCGCTTCAGCGGTCATCGCGCAGAGCTATCCTGAGCTGGCACCGCGCATGACCGCCAAAACGGCGGTGCTCGACTGGCATTCCCGCCAGTTGGAGCTGTTGAACGCGTGAAAAAGGCCGGTGCTGCGGTGCACCGGCCAAAAAGGGCAAAAACCGCGGCGGCGTTCAGCCGAGGAAGAGCTTGTAGGCCGGGTTGGCGCTCTCGTCCCAGTGGGCGTAACCGAGGTTTTTCAGGAAGGCCTTGAACTCGCTCATCTCGCCCGGCGGCACCTGCATGCCGACCAGCACGCGGCCGTAGTCGGCGCCGTGGTTGCGGTAGTGGAACAGGCTGATGTTCCAGCCGGCGCTCATCTGGGTCAGGAAGTTCATCAGCGCACCCGGCCGCTCGGGGAATTCGAAGCGGTAGACCAGTTCCTTCAGCCCTTTCTCGCAAACTGCCGGCGCATGGCCGCCGACCATGTGACGAACATGGTTCTTGGCCATTTCGTCGTCGGTCAGGTCGAGCGTCGGGTAACCGTGCTTCTGCAGGCTGTCGACCAGCTTCAGCGATTCCTTGCGGTCGGCCACCTGGACGCCAACGTAGACGTGCGCCTCGCTCGCCGTGTGGTAGCGGTAGTTGAACTCGGTGACGTTGCGGTTGCCGATCAGTGCCAGGAATTTCTTGTAGGCGCCCGGTTTTTCCGGCAGCGTCACGGCGAACACGGCCTCGCGCTGCTCGCCGAACTCGGCGCGCTCGGAAACGAAGCGCAGGCGGTCGAAATTCATGTTGGCGCCGGAAGTGACGGCGATCAGGTTCTTGTCCTTCAGCTTGTGCTGGCGGGCGTATTCCTTGGCGCCGGCGACGGCCAGGGCGCCGGAAGGCTCGAGGATCGAACGGGTGTCCTCGAAGACATCCTTGATCGCAGCGCAGATGGCGTCGGTATCAACCAGGATGACTTCGTCCAGGTATTCCTTGCAGACACGGAAAGTTTCCTCGCCCACCAGTTTGACGGCCGTGCCGTCGGCGAACAGGCCAACCTGGTCGAGACGGACGCGCTTGCCGGCGGCCAGCGACTGTTTCATCGCATCGGCATCGAAGGTCTCGACGCCGACCACCTTGATTTCCGGGCGCAGGCGCTTGATGTAGGCGGCCACGCCGGCAGCCAGCCCACCGCCGCCAATGGCGCAGAAGACGGCGTGGATGGGGCCGTCCTGACGCCGATGCTGGCGCAGGATTTCCATGGCGATGGTGCCCTGCCCGGCGATCACCTCGGGATCGTCGAAGGGATGGACGAAAGTCAGCTTCTCGGCCTTCTCCAGTTCAAGCGCCTTGGCGTAGGCATCGTCGTAGGAGGAACCGGCCAGCACCACCTCGCCACCAAAACGGCGCACGGCATCGATCTTGATCGCCGGCGTCGTTTCCGGCATCACGATCACTGCCCGGCAGCCGATCTTGCTGGCCGACAGCGCCACGCCCTGGGCATGGTTGCCGGCCGAGGCGCAGATGACGCCGCGCTTCAGCTTCTCGGCCGACAGACTGGCGATCTTGTTGTAGGCGCCGCGCAGCTTGAAGGAAAACACCGGCTGCATGTCGTCGCGCTTCAGCCAAATTCGGTTATGCACTCGGCTCGACAGGTTGCCAGCCAGTTCGAGCGGCGTTTCGATGGCCACGTCGTAAACCTGGGCGTTGAGGACTTTTTCGAGATAATCCGGGTGCATGATGCGCGACTTGATAAAGGCAAAAGAGGGATTCTACGGGTGGAGTGGCTAAACGTCACGGCAGAACAAGGCTTGGCCGGCCTGTTTCTGGCGAGTTTTCTCTCGGCTACGGTGCTGCCCGGCGGCTCGGAGGCGCTGCTTTGGGGCTTTCTGCGCCTGCATCCGGAACAGGCCGGTCTTGCCCTGCTGCTGGCGACCGTTGGCAATACCGGGGGCGGCATGGTGTCGTGGTGGTGCGGTCGTTTCCTGCCCAAGTGGCAGCGGCTGGAAACCCTGCCGCACAAGGAAAGGCTGGAGCGTTGGGGCAGCCCTGCCCTGCTCTTTTCCTGGCTGCCGGTGGTCGGCGATGCCTTGTGTCTGGCGGCCGGCTGGCTACGCTTCCATTGGCTGCCCTGTTGCCTATTCATTGCCCTCGGCAAGTTCGCCCGCTATGGCCTGATTGTTTATTTGGCGAGCTAAAACTGAACCTATTGCACCTAAAACCCGTCTACCGGCCCCGCGTGTCGCGTCGCGATACGATAAAATCCTGCTTTTGACGGACTCTGGCTGCTCCAATGACTGCCCGCTTGCGCGAAATTCCCTACAACTACACGTCGTTTTCCGATCGTGAGATCGTCATCCGTTTGCTCGGCGCCGACAACTGGGCGGTGCTGGACGAACTGCGCAGCGAGCGCGTCACCGGCCGCTCGGCGCGCATGCTCTACGAAGTGCTGGGCGACATCTGGGTCGTGCAGCGTAACCCGTATCTGGAAGACGACCTGCTCGACAATCGCGAACGGCGCGAAGCGCTGGTCAATGCCCTGCGTCATCGCCTGAGCGAAGTCGAGAAGCGTCGAGCCGAGAGTGAAACGGAAGATGCGGAGCGTGCGGCCAAGGTCAAACGCCTGGTCGAGGCGGCGCATCAGGCGGTCAATCGTTTCGAAGCCCGTTTCGGCGAAACCATCGACTTGCGCCGCAAGGTGCTCAAGTACCTAGGCAAGCACACGCGCAAGGACAATATTGCTTTCGACGGCCTGGCCCGCGTTTCGCACGTGACGGATGCGACCGACTGGCGTGTCGAGTATCCCTTCGTCGTCCTCTATCCGGATACCGAGGAAGAAATCGGCCATCTGGTGCGCGGCTGTATCGAGGCCGGCCTGACCATCATCCCGCGCGGGGGCGGCACCGGCTACACCGGCGGCGCCGTGCCGCTGACGCCGTATTCGGCCGTGATCAACACCGAGAAGCTGATCGATCTGGGTCCGGTTGAGGAAATCGTCTTGCCCGGCCACAGCGAGCCCTATGCCACGATCCGCACCGGCGCCGGTGTCGTCACCGACCGCGTATCGGAAGCTGCTTCGGCCGCGGGCCGCGTCTTCGCGGTTGACCCGACCTCAGCCTCAGCTTCCTGCATCGGCGGCAACATCGCCATGAATGCCGGCGGCAAGAAGGCCGTGCTGTGGGGCACCGCGCTCGACAACCTGGCTTGGTGGAAGATGGTCGATCCGGACGGCAACTGGCTCGAAGTCGAACGCCTGAACCACAACTACGGCAAGATCCACGAGCAGGAGAAGGTCGAGTTCCGCCTGAAGCGTTTCGATCCTTCCGGCAAGAAACTGCTCAAGGAAGAAATCCTGACCATGCCGGGCGCGGCCTGCCGCAAGGTCGGTCTGGGCAAGGACGTCACCGACAAGTTCCTTGGCGGCGTGCCCGGTGTGCAGAAGGAAGGCACCGACGGCATCATCGTCGCGGCGCGCTGGGTGCTGCACAAGATGCCGCCGATTTCGCGCACGGTCTGTCTGGAATTCTTCGGCCAGGTGCGCGAAGCCGTGCCGGCCATTGTTGAAATCACCGACTACTTCAAGCCGGGCGGTGCCGGCCATGCGGCGGGCGTACAGCTGGCCGGCCTGGAGCACCTCGACGAGCGCTATGTGAAGGCCGTCGGCTACGCAACCAAGGCCAAGCGCCATGGCCGGCCCAAGATGGTGCTGATCGGCGATATCGTCGGTCACGACGAGACTGCCGTGATGGCTGCCGCCTCGGAAGTCGTGCGCATGTGCAACCTGCGCGCTGCCGAGGGCTTCATCGCGGTAGACGCCGAAACCCGCAAGAAATTCTGGCTCGACCGTTCGCGCACCGCGGCCATTTCGCGCCATACCAACGCCTTCAAGGTGAACGAAGACGTGGTCATCCCGCTGCCGCGCATGGGCGAGTACTGCGACGGCATCGAGCGCATCAACATCGAGTTGTCGACGCAGAACAAGCTGGCCTTGTGCGACGCACTGGCCGATTTCCTCAAGGGTGACCTGCCGCTGCACGAAGGCGATGCCGGCGTGGACAAGGATGTGCTGATTGGCGACCGCCGTCAGGCGGCTCTGGATTATGTCGAAGCTGTTCGCCTGCGCTGGGAATGGTTGCTGGACAACCTGGACATGCCGCTGGCCGAGGCCGAGTCGCGTTTCCTGTCCTATGGCGTGGTGGCTGGCGAGTTGACCAACAAGGCGGCCAATCCCAAGCTCTTCCACCGTTTGCAGGATTACTCGGTGCGAACCTCCTGGAAGCAGGAGCTGAAGGCGCGCCTGACCAAGATTTTCGATGGTTCGGTCTATCGTCCGGTGCTTGAACGCATCGAGGCCATCCACAAGGAAGTGCTGCGCGGCCGTGTCTTCGTCGCCCTGCACATGCATGCCGGCGACGGCAACGTGCACACCAACATCCCGGTCAACTCCGACAATTACGAGATGCTGCAGACGGCGCACAAGGCCGTCGAGCGCATCATGCACCTGGCGCGTGGTCTGGACGGCGTGATCTCGGGCGAGCACGGCATCGGGATTACCAAGCTCGAATTCCTGTCCGAAGAAGAGCTCGGCCCCTTCCGCGCCTACAAGCAGAAGGTGGACCCGGAAGGTCGTTTCAACAAGGGCAAGCTGATGCCCGGTGGCGACATGGGCAATGCCTACACGCCGTCGTTCAGCCTGCTCGGCACCGAATCGCTGATCATGGAACAATCGGAGATCGGCAAGATTTCCGACATGGTCAAGAACTGCCTGCGTTGCGGCAAGTGCAAGCCGGTCTGCTCGACGCACGTGCCGCGCGCCAACCTGCTCTACTCGCCGCGTAACAAGATTCTGGGCACCTCCTTGCTGGTCGAGGCTTTCCTGTACGAGGAACAGACCCGGCGCGGTATCTCGCTCAAGCATTTTGACGAATTCAACGACGTGGCCGACCACTGCACGGTGTGCCACCGCTGCGTGAAGCCCTGCCCAGTCGATATCGACTTTGGCGACGTTTCGGTCGCCATGCGCAACTTCCTGCGCAAGCAGGACAAGAAGCGCTTCAGCCCCGGTACGGCGGCATCCATGGCGTTCCTGACAGCCAAGGATCCGGCCACAGTCAAGTTGATGCGCGGCGTGATGATGGATTTCGGCTTCAAGGCGCAGCGTCTTGCCCACAAGGCGGTGAAGGCGCTCGGCCTGGTCCAGGAAACGCGGGCTCATCCGCCGGCCAGCGTCGGCGCGCCGACGATCAAGACGCAGGTCATCCACTTCATGAACCGGCCGATGCCGGGCAATCTGCCCAAGCGAACGTCGCGCGGCCTGCTCGACATCGAAGACGACAAGGTGATCCCGGTCATCCGCAATCCCAAGGTGGCCAGTGCCGATTCGGAAGCCGTGTTCTACTTCCCGGGCTGCGGATCGGAGCGTTTGTTCTCGCAAGTCGGACTGGCCACGCAGGCCATGCTCTACGAAGCCGGTGCGACTACCGTGTTGCCGCCGGGCTACCTGTGCTGCGGCTATCCGCAAACCGCTTCGGGCAATGAGGAAGAAGGCCAGAAGATCACGACGGAAAACCGCGTGCTCTTCCATCGTGTCGCCAACACGCTGAACTACCTCGACATCAAGACGGTCATCGTGTCCTGCGGCACCTGCATGGATCAACTGCAGAAATACCAGTTCGAGAAGATCTTCCCGGGCTGCCGCCTGCTGGATATCCACGAGTACCTGATGGAAAAGGGCGTCAAGCTGGAAGGTGTGACTGGTACGCGCTACATGTACCACGATCCCTGCCATACGCCGATGAAGGCCTACAACCCGTTGGCCGTGACCAAGAAGCTGATGGGCCAGGATGTGCCGCTGAACGATCGCTGTTGCGGCGATTCGGGTTCCTTCGCCTACTCGCGTCCGGATATCGCCACCCAGGTCAAGTTCCGCAAGCAGCAGGAAATCGAGAAGGGAGCCGAGAAACTGCGCGCCGATGGCTTTGCCGGCGACGTCAAGATTCTCACCTCCTGCCCGGCCTGTTTGCAGGGCCTGTCGCGTTACGATGACGATGCCGGAACGCAGGCAGACTACATCGTGGTCGAGATGGCCAAGCATCTGCTCGGCGAGAACTGGATGGCCGATTACGTCGGCAAGGCGAACAACGGCGGCATCGAGCGCGTCCTGCTCTGATTTTTTGCCTTTTTGGCCCGTGCACCGCAGCACTCCCTTTTGACGAGGGAGTCTTGCGGTATTCAGCCTCCGGTGTAATCCTATCGGGATAACAGGGAGCTGAAGCGTGAGCCTAGTCGATCCGAACTGCGAATTGTGCCGCCAACCGGGCGGCACCCTCCTCTGGCAATCGCCCGAGTGCCGCGTCATCCGCGTCAATGACCCGCTCTATCCCGGGTTTTGCCGTGTCGTCTGGAACGCCCATGTGCGTGAAATGACCGATCTGGTTCCGGCAGAGCGCAGCCAGTTGATGCGGGTTGTCTGCGTCGTCGAATCGGTGGTGCGCCAACTTTTTCAGCCGCACAAGATCAATCTCGCCAGCTTCGGTAATGTCGTGCCGCATCTGCACTGGCACATCATTCCCCGCTGGACCGACGATCGCTGCTTCCCGGAACCGATCTGGGGCAAGCCGCAATGGGATGGCCAAATCCAACGTACCGAAGTCAGCGACGAAACGCTGGCCCAGGCACTGGCGGCCGCACTGGACAACCACTGACAAGGTAGGACGAAGATGAGCAACGAAAACGCACAAGCGCCGCTGGCCTTCGCCGACATGCAATCCGGTATGGATTACCTGAATGCCTTGCCGCTGGCTAATCCGTTGGTCGCCCAGCAGAAACTGATGGCTTTCCTGGATGCCTTGCTGGCCAGTCCGCCCGATCCTGGCATCCTGCTGCGTTTGCTCGAACAGGCACGGGTACCGCTCAGTTTCGTCGAGGACGAAATGGCCCGCCGCTACCACAATCGTGCCCTGCCCCTCGGCGACGAGGAGGAAAACTACTTCCAGCAGGTCCTGGCCGCCTGGCGCAAGATGGAAAAGGCCTACGCGCTGTGCGCGCGCCTGGAGGAGCCCGATACCGACAACCCGCAGTATTCGGTCCTGGTGGCGACCATCCTGCATCGCTGTCTTTACTACGCGGGGATGGTCATCCTCGAACACTACCGCGCTCGTCGAGAACTGCCGGCCGGTGCCTGGCTCGATCTGCATGGTTATTACGAGACGGCGGAAGAATGGGGCGTCGCCTATACGCCAGTCGAGGACACGCTGGAGAACAATCTGCAGGCAACGCACTGCACTGCCGCTTATGCGACGGTACTACTGGTCGATCTCGCCAGCCCCTACAGCAACAGCGTTCGTGACCTTGGCCTGATCCGCCGTTGGGCCGGCATGTGGTCACCGCTCGTCTCGGTGCACCGCCTCGATCAGGAATTTGAAGTTCCGGCCTACATCGTCAACCTGATGAAGGATGCCCCCTTGCATCCGGCTGCGGTGGCCGATGAACCGGGTGACGATGCTCGTCGCCTTGACACCACGCGTCTGGCGCTGCAGATCGACCACATGCAGTCGCAACTTCGCTTGCGCATCACGGCAACCCAGTTGGGTTTGGGCGATACGACCTCGGGACAGGCCATGGCGCTGCTGGGGCATCTTTCCCGGCCATGGTCGCAATCTGCCTCACCGCGTCGCTTCCGGCGTTTTGCCAGCAGTGGGAGCGCGCGCGTCGCGATTGGTTTCGACGCAATGCATTTCTGCGTAATTGGTAAAGAGTTTACCCAGCCGGATTCGGCCTCGGCGTATTCGCGTGGTGAGTACGATCAACTGTTCACTTTCCGCGAGCGTGTCGATCCCAATGTGTCGCTCAACATCAAACCGCAGGTCTGTTTCCCGGTCGATGACTGGGAAGTGATCAACCATTCGGCCAATGGTTTCCGTCTCGGGCGTAGTTCAGCCGGACAACGTATCTCGCATGGGCAATTGCTTGCCGTTTGTCCGCATGACGGCGAGCATTTCCTGCTGGCCCAGGTTTGCTGGCTGATGCAGGAGCAACAGGGGGGTTTGATTGCCGGTATCGCCATGCTGCCGGGCATGCCCAAGGGGATCGGTGTACGGCCTTTGGCCAACGGTACGACGACGGCAGATCGCTTCATGCGCGCTTTCCTGTTGCCGGGCGTCGCCGCGATCAAGGAAGAGGATTCGATCGTCCTGCCGGCAGGCATGTATCAAGCGAGCCGGATACTGGAAATTTTCACGGAAGAAGGCATCGCCCAATTGCGCATGAACCATGTGCTGCAACGCGGCTCCGATTTCGACCGGGTCAGCTACCAGCTGGTTTGATCCAGTTCGCGTCGGTGTAAGCTGGAGTGCGGTAAACTACCGGCCTTGTTCAGGAGGTTCACATGGCCGGTATCGAAGCAAATACCCCCATTCCCGTCGAAATCAAACTGCACCAGAAATCCCGCGTTCTGGAATTGGTTTATGAAGGGGGCGATTCCTATCGCCTCGATTTCGAATATCTGCGCGTTTACACGCCTTCGGCCGAAGCCCGCGGCCATGGGCCTGGCCAGGAGACCCTGCAGACTGGCAAGCGCAACGTCGATCTGGTCGGCATCGAACCGGTCGGCTCCTACGCCCTGAAGCTGGTCTACTCGGATGGACACGACAGCGGCCTTTACTCCTGGGACATCCTGTACAACCTCGCCAAGCACCATGCCGAACTATGGCAGGAGTACCTGAACCAGCTCGAAAGCCAGGGGCTCTCCCGCGATATCGATACCACCAGCCGCCCAAAATCGGGTGGTAGCTGCGGCCACCATTGAGATCATGAACAAAGAAACTACCCATTTCGGCTACGAAACCGTTGCCGAGACTGAAAAGGCCCGGCGTGTCGCCGATGTATTCGACTCCGTCGCCAGTCGTTACGACCTGATGAACGACCTGATGTCGGGCGGTATGCATCGCCTGTGGAAAGCGTTCACCATTCAGCGCAGCGGCGTTCGAGAAGGCTCGCGCGTACTTGATGTGGCGGGCGGCACCGGCGACCTGTCGCTAGCCTTCGCCAAGAAAGTCGGCAAGAGCGGACAGGTCTGGCTCACCGACATCAACAACGCCATGCTGGCCCGTGGCCGCGATCGATTGCTCGACAGAGGCTACATGTTGCCGGTGGCGCAGTGCGACGCCGAAAAGCTGCCCTTCCCTGATGACTGGTTCGATTGCGTGACCGTGGCCTTCGGTCTGCGCAACATGACGCACAAAGATGCAGCGATTGCCGAAATGCGGCGTGTGCTGCGTCCCGGCGGCCGATTGTTGGTGCTCGAGTTCTCGCAAGTCTGGAAGCCGCTGGCACCGGCCTACGATTTCTATTCCTTCCATGTCATTCCGCGTATCGGCAAATTGGTGACGAACGATTCGGACAGCTATCGCTATCTGTCGGAATCGATCCGTATGCACCCGGGCCAGGAAGAGCTGAAGGGCATGATGGAGACCGCTGGCTTGGAGAATGTCGAGTACTTCAACCTTGCCCTCGGTGTGGTTGCCTTGCATCGCGGCTACAAGTTCTGAGAGCTTTTTGCCAATGTCGTTTCTCAGTTCGGCACTGATCAAGGCCCTGAATCATGTGGCCAGCCAGGAGCGCTGGGCTGCTGAAAGACTACGCCCCTTCGCCGGTGGGCAGGTGGCCGTGTATCTCGGCGAATTCGAAGTTGGTATGGCGATCGACGGCGAAGGCAAATTCGCCGAGAGATCGAGCGAGCAGCTGCCTACCGTCAGCATCACGCTGCCTGCGGATACAGCGGTGCTGGCCGTGAGCGATCCACAGCGAATACTTGGCAGCGCAAAAATTTCTGGCCAGGCCGATTTCGCCGAAGTCATCGGTTTCGTTTTCCGCAATCTGAAGTGGGACACCGAGGCAGATCTCGCTGCGGTGTTCGGCGACATCGTGGCTCATCGGGCGTATAAATTCGGGACACATGCCGTTTCGCAAATACGCGAGAGCACCCGAAAAGCTGCCGGCAATATTGCCGAGTATCTGGGCGAAGAATCCGGGCTACTCGTTTCGACAACCGAGATGGCCGATTTCTCGGCCAAGATGGCCGAACTGAACGATGCCTTGAGCCAATTGGAAAAACGGATCGCCAGGCTTTAGCGTCAAGCCACGCTAACGGGAAATAAAAAAGGCAGCCGAAGCTGCCTTTTTGTTTGCCTGTGAAAGCTTAGTGCGTGTGCTTGCGCAGACGCTGGATGGTTTGCAGCTGGGCGATGGCTTGGGCCAGTTCGGCCTCGGCAGCAGCGTAGTCCATTTCGGCTTGGCGGTTGGCCAGAGCTTCTTCGGCACGCTTTTTGGCTTCCAGCGCTTTGGCTTCGTCCAGATCGTGGGCGCGGATGGCGGTGTCGGCCAACACGGTAATCATGTCGGGTTGCACCTCCAGCATGCCGCCGGAAACATAAACCAGTTCAAACTCGCTCTTGTCCTGCACCTTCAGACGAATGGTGCCGGGCTTGATGCGAGTCAGCAGCGGGGTATGTTTCGGCAGGATGCCAAGCTCCCCGGCTTCGCCGGGGAACACCGCGATTTCGACCAGGCCGGAGAAGATGGATTCTTCGGCGCTGACGACATCACAATGAACAGTCATAACCATTGCTGGCTCCTATGCGGACTCTGCATTACTGCAGGGTCTTGGCCTTTTCGATAACTTCCTCGATACCGCCGACCATGTAGAAGGCCTGTTCCGGCAGATGATCGTATTCGCCGGCGCAGATACCTTTGAAGCCCTTGATGGTTTCCTTGAGCGGGACGAACTTGCCCGGGGAACCGGTAAAGACTTCGGCAACGTGGAACGGCTGCGACAGGAAGCGCTGAATCTTACGAGCACGGGACACGGCCAGCTTGTCTTCCGGAGACAGTTCGTCCATACCCAGAATCGCGATGATGTCACGCAGTTCCTTGTAGCGCTGCAGGGTCATCTGAACGGCACGAGCGACCGAGTAATGCTCTTCACCAACGATCTGCGGATCGAGCTGGCGGGAGGTGGAGTCGAGCGGATCGACCGCCGGGTAGATACCCAGCGAAGCGATGTCACGCGACAACACAACCGTGGAGTCCAAGTGCAGGAAGGTGGTAGCAGGCGACGGGTCGGTCAAGTCATCAGCAGGCACGTAAACGGCTTGGATGGAGGTAATGGAACCCACCTTGGTGGAGGTAATACGCTCCTGCAGACGGCCCATTTCTTCAGCCAGAGTCGGCTGGTAACCCACCGCAGACGGCATACGACCCAGCAGAGCGGACACTTCGGTACCGGCCAGGGTGTAACGGTAGATGTTATCGACGAAGAACAGGATGTCACGACCGTCGTCACGGAAGCGCTCGGCCATGGTCAGACCGGTCAGCGCAACACGCAGACGGTTACCCGGCGGCTCGTTCATCTGACCGAACACCATCGCAACCTTGTCGAGAACGTTGGAGTCCTTCATTTCGTGGTAGAAGTCGTTACCTTCACGGGTACGCTCGCCCACGCCAGCAAACACGGACAGACCGGAGTGCTGCTTTGCGATGTTGTTGATCAGTTCCATCATGTTGACGGTCTTGCCGACGCCGGCGCCACCGAACAGACCGACCTTGCCGCCCTTGGCGAACGGACAGATCAAATCGATAACCTTGATGCCGGTTTCGAGCAGATCGACGGAGGAAGACAGCTCGTCGAACTTCGGAGCTGCTTGGTGAATTGCGCGCAGCTCGTTGGAATCGATCGGACCGGCTTCGTCGATCGGGCGACCCAGCACGTCCATGATGCGACCCAGGGTACCCATACCGACCGGCACGGAGATACCGGCACCGGTGTTGTTAATTTTCATGCCGCGACGCAGGCCATCGGAAGAACCCATGGCGATGGTACGGACCACGCCGTCACCCAGCTGTTGCTGAACTTCGAAGGTCAGGCCGGTTTCAACCATGCCGTTTTCTTCGGAAGCGTCAAGCTTGAGTGCGTCGTAAACCTTCGGCATCGCGTCGCGCGGGAACTGGATGTCCACAACGGCGCCGATGCACTGAACGATTGAACCTTGACTCATATTCAAATCCCCAAAAATAAAATCTTCGCGCTAGCGTCAGACGGCGGATGCACCGCTCACGATTTCCGAAAGTTCCTTCGTAATCGCGGCCTGACGGGCCTTGTTATAGACCAGCTTGAGTTCGCCGATAACGTTCTTGGCGTTGTCGGAAGCGGACTTCATGGCGACCATGCGAGCAGACTGCTCGGAAGCCATGTTTTCGGCCACTGCCTGATAGATCAACGCTTCGACGTAACGAATCAGCAGGTCGTCGATAACGGCCTTGGCATCCGGTTCGTAGACGTAGTCCCAACCAGCTTGATGAGACGATTTGACGGTCTCGTCTGCAAGCGGGAGCAACTGTTCGAACACCGGTTCCTGCTTCATCGTGTTGATGAAGCGGGTGTAGCCAATGTACAGCGCGTCGATTTCGCCATTCATATAGGCGTCGAGTTGGACCTTGACCGGACCGATCAGCTTTTCCAGATGCGGCGTATCGCCGAGTCCGACGACGTGCGACACCACTTTGGCGCCGGCGCGTTGCATGAAGCCAAAACCCTTGTTGCCGATGCAGGTGGCTTGGAGGCTCTGCTTGGCGGCATCGAATTCCTTCATCTTGCTCAACACAAGACGCAGGACGTTCGAATTCAAGCCACCGCACAGACCCTTGTCCGAGGTCACCAGCACAACACCAACCGATTTCGTCTCGCGCTGGTCGAGGAACGGATGCTTGTACTCGGTCAGAGCATTGGAGAGATTTGCAGCAACGCGCCGGATCTTTTCGCCATAGGGACGAGCAGCACGCATCCGGTCCTGCGCCTTGCGCATTTTGGATGCGGCCACCATCTCCATGGCCTTGGTGATCTTGCGCGTATTCTCTACGCTCTTGATCTTGTTGCGAATTTCCTTGCCGCTAGGCATGGCGTTCTCCTAAGATCAGGCCCAGGTGCTCTTGAAAGCCTGGATGCCGGCAGCGAGAGCCTTCTCGGTGTCACCACTCAGGTCAGCGGTCGATTCCATGGTGTTCATGACATCGGCGCAGTTGGCCTTGAGGTAGCTGATCATTGCCTTTTCGCATTCCAGCGCGCGCTTGACTTCGACGTCGTCGAAGTAGCCCTTGTCGGCTGCGTACAGGGTGACGGCCATCTCGGAGATGCTCATCGGGGAGTACTGCGGCTGCTTCATCAGCTCGGTCACCAGACGGCCACGTTCCAGCTGCTTGCGGGTTGCTTCGTCGAGATCGGAAGCAAACTGGGCAAACGCAGCGAGTTCGCGGTACTGGGCCAGGGCCAGACGAACACCACCACCGAGCTTCTTGATCAGCTTGGTCTGAGCGGCGCCACCGACGCGGGAAACGGAGATACCGGCGTTGATCGCGGGACGGATACCGGCGTTGAAGAGATCGGTTTCCAGGAAGATCTGACCGTCGGTGATGGAGATCACGTTGGTCGGAACGAAGGCGGAAACGTCACCAGCCTGGGTTTCGATGACCGGAAGAGCGGTCAGGGAGCCAGTTTTGCCCTTGATTTCACCATTGGTCAGCTTCTCGACCCAGTCGGCGGAAACGCGAGCGGCGCGCTCCAGCAGGCGGGAGTGGAGATAGAAGACGTCGCCCGGGTAAGCTTCACGGCCCGGCGGACGGCGCAGCAGCAGGGAAACCTGACGGTAGCCCCAAGCCTGCTTGGTCAAGTCATCATAAATGATCAGAGCGTCTTCACCACGGTCGCGGAAGTATTCACCCATCGTGCAGCCGGCGTACGGAGCCAGGTACTGCAGAGCGGCGGATTCGGAAGCAGAAGCGGCGACGACGATGGTGTATTCCATCGCGCCATGCTCTTCGAGCTTGCGAACGACGTTGGCAATGGTGGAAGCCTTCTGGCCAACAGCAACGTAGATACAGAAGAGGTTCTTGCCCTTCTGGTTGATGATGGCGTCAACGGCGACGGCGGTCTTGCCGGTCTGACGGTCGCCAATGATCAGCTCACGCTGGCCACGACCGACCGGAACCATGGAGTCAACGCACTTCAGACCGGTTTGAACCGGCTGAGAAACGGACTGACGCCAGATAACGCCCGGTGCAACCTTTTCGATCTTGTCGGTCAGCTTCGCATTGATCGGACCCTTGCCGTCGATCGGCTGGCCCAGTGAGTTGACAACGCGGCCGAGCAGTTCCGGGCCGACCGGCACTTCGAGAATACGGCCGGTGGTTTTGACGGTGTCGCCTTCGGAGATGTGCTCGTATTCACCGAGAACCACAGCGCCAACGGAGTCGCGTTCGAGGTTGAGCGCCATGCCGAAGGTGTTGCCCGGGAATTCGAGCATTTCACCTTGCATGACGTCCTGCAAGCCATGCACGCGGCAGATACCGTCGGTGACGGAAACCACGGTGCCCTGCGTACGCACTTCCGATGCGCCTTGCAGGTTCTGGATCTTGCTCTTGATCAGTTCAGAAATTTCGGAAGGATTCAACTGCATGAAATTCTCCTAGTTGTTCAGTGCCACGGCCATGGCATCGAGTTTGCCGCGGACTGAAGCATCCAGCACCTGGTCACCGACGGCGACACGCACACCACCGATCAGGCTCGGGTCGACTTCGACGCGAGCAGTCAGGCGGGTAGCGAAGCGGCCTTCCAGCTCCTTGAGCAGGGCAGCAACTTGGGTGTCGTCAATGGGGAATGCAGAATGCACCACCGCCTCCTTGACCCCTTCTTCCTGGCTCTTGGCCAGATCGAAAAGCCGGGAAATCTCCGGCAGGAGTGCGAGACGCCGGTTTTCAGCGAGGGTACGAACGAAGTTGCCGAGAACGACGTCGTTGTCTTCGCACAGCGAGATAACGAGAGCGGCAACCTGCTCAGCGGAGAGCTGGGGATTGCCCATGACCGAAGCCATGTCCCCATTCTGGGCGATCAGCGCCAGCTTTTGCAGGCGCTGCGACCAGATGCCCTGGGCCCCGGTTTCCTGGGCCACGCGATAGATGGCTTCGGCGTAAGGGCGAGCGATGGTGACGGATTCAGCCATAAGCTTTACAGATCCTGTTTGATCGTAGCCAGAATGTCGGCATGTGCCTGGGCATTGATCTCGCGACGCAGAATCTTTTCTGCACCGGAAACGACCAGGGTCGCCATCTGTTCACGCAATTGCTCCTTGGCGCGGACAGCTTCCTGTTCGATTTCAGCCTTGGCACCGGCAACGATGCGGTCGGCTTCGGCCTTGGCGTTAACCTTGGCTTCTTCGATCAGTTGAGCAGCGCGCTTTTCAGCATTGCCGATCAGTTCGGCGGCCTTTTCCTTGCCTTCACGGAGAGCTTCCGTGGAGCGCTTGGTGGCCAGTTCGAGATCCTGCTTGCCGCGTTCGGCAGCAGCCAGACCATCCGCGATCTTCTTCGCACGCTCGTCGAGCGCCTTCACAATGGGCGGCCACACGAATTGCATCGTGAACCACGCCAGAATGAAGAACACAACGAGCTGTGCAAACAGCGTTGCGTTCAGATTCACGGTCTATTCCTCTTCTAAAGGGTTAATGGGAAGAGGATCGATTAGACCAGCTTGAACGGGTTGGCGAAGGCGAACATCATGGCGATACCAACACCGATCAGGAAGGCGGCGTCGATCAGACCGGCCAGCAGGAACATCTTGGTCTGCAGGGCGTTCATCAGTTCAGGTTGGCGGGCGGAAGCTTCGATGTACTTGCCACCCATCAGACCGATACCGATACAGGCACCGATAGCGCCCAGACCAATGATCAGGCCGGCAGCCAGAGCAACAAAACCGAGAACGTGTTCCATGACAACTCCTTGCTAAGGTTAAAGTAGGTAAAACAAAAAGAAACTACAAAGAAACCGGGGTACTGCTTAGTGTGCTTCGTGAGCCTGACCGATGTAAACCAGGGTCAGCATCATGAAGATGAAAGCTTGCAGGGCGACGATCAGGATGTGGAAGATCGCCCAGATCGAGCCAGCGATGACATGACCAGCGAACAGGAACACGCCGGTGGCGGTGCCTGCCCAGGCGGCGCCCATCAGCGCGATCAGCATGAAGACCAGTTCGCCGGCGTACATGTTGCCGAACAGTCGCATGCCGTGGGAAACGGTCTTGGCCAAGAATTCGATCATCTGCATGGCGAAGTTGATCGGGTACAGCAACGGGTGGCTGCCGAAGGGAGCGGTGAAGAGTTCGTGCATCCAGCCGCCGAAGCCCTTGATCTTGACGTTGTAGTACAGGCAGACGAGGAGAACGCCGATCGACATGCCGAGGGTGCCGTTCAGGTCGGCGGTCGGGACGATACGCAGGTAGGCGTGGTGGTCACCGGTGATGGCTTGCCAAATATTCGGGAAGACGTCCAGCGGCAGGAAGTCCATCGAGTTCATCAGGAAAATCCAGATGAACACGGTCAGGGCCAGCGGGCCGACGGCCTTGCGAGATTCGGCGCTATGCACGATACCCTTGGCTTGTTCGTTGACCATCTCAAGAACGAGTTCAACAGCGGCCTGCATGCGACCGGGAACGCCCGAAGTCGCGCTCTTGGCGACGCGCCACATGACGAACAGGCCAAGCACGCCCATGAGCAGCGAGAAGAACAGGGTGTCGACGTTCAGGACGCTGAAGTCGATGATGTCCTTCTGGGCATGACCGGTGGTGTTGAAATGGGTAAGGTGGTGAACGATGTATTCGCCGGCGGTCGGCGCGTTCGCTACTGCTTCGTGGCCTGCTTCGGTAGACATATCAGGGCTTCTTCCAAAACGCTAAAAAACCAGCATGTAGAACAACCGCAAGCCCAATCAACATGCTGGGCCAGTGCATCTCGGGATAACCCTTGATGGCGATTGCCAGAATTCCGATGGTGGCGCCGATCTTGAGGAATTCGCCGATGAAGAAGTTCGCCGCGTACGATGCGCCAGGGCGGTTGTTCACCATCGACAGGCGGATGGCGAACAGTAGATTGGGCACGATGGCGGCCAATGCCGCAAACCCAACCGAAACTAGCCCCCGCATTCCTGCGATCATGCCGGCCCCGAGCGCTGTTATCACTGCTGCACCAAATTGCAGAAGAATTGCCTTGTACATGGTGCTTGCACTCGTCGACCGACTTGCCACACAGACTTAAATGATACAAGACCTAGGGTTTTAACGTCAATGAAAAATACGGGTTTTCCCGTAAGTCCCTTTTTGCGTCAACCAGTTAGCGCAGGCGCCCCAGGATTCCTTCGAGTTGGTCCAGGTCGTTGAATTCGATGGTGATTTTGCCGGCGCCTTTCTTGTTGCTGCGGATGGCGACGGCAGCACCGATATTGTCGGAAAGCTCTTCCTGCAGGCGTAAGAGGTCGCGGTCGACCGGTGCCGGCATAGCCTTCTTCGGTGGGTTGAGCAGATGCTGGGCGAGGCGTTCTGCCTCGCGTACCGACAGCCCCTTTTGCACGATCTGTTGAGCTGCCGCGACTTGCCGGGCGCCGCCGAGCGGTAGCAGGGCGCGGGCATGGCCCATGTCCAGCTTGCCGGTCATCAACAGTTCCTGAACCGCCGGACTCAGCTGCAGAAGGCGTAGCAGGTTGGAGGCGGCTGGGCGTGAACGGCCAACGGCATCGGCTGCCTGCTGGTGGGTCAGGCCGAATTCGTCGATCAGACGTTGCAGGCCCAGGGCTTCTTCCAGCGGATTGAGATTCTCGCGCTGGATATTCTCGATCAGCGCCATGGCCAGCGCCTGCTCGTCGGGGATGCTGCGGACCAGTACCGGAACTTCGCTCAGGCCTGCCAATTGGGCGGCACGCCAGCGGCGCTCACCAGCAACGATCTCATAACGCTCGGCGCCGGGTGTGGCATCGACAGCGCGAACCAGGATCGGTTGCATGATGCCCTGGGCCTTGATCGATGCGGCCAGTTCGGCCAGCGACTCCTGGTCCATCTGGGTTCGTGGCTGGTATTTGCCCGGACGCAGGCGTTCGACCGGCAGATTGCGTTGTTCGTCGCCCTGAGGTTTGTCGCTACCGGAAAGCAGCGCGTCCAGGCCGCGGCCGAGTCCTTTCATCTTGATCATTGAGCGGCCCTTTCGAGGATTTCCTTGGCGAGCGAGACGTAGGCCTGCGCGCCCTTCGAGTTCTTGTCAAAAGCGATGACCGGCTTGCCGTAGGACGGTGCTTCGGCCAGACGGACGTTGCGCGGCACGATGGTGCTGTAGACCTTGCCGCCGAAGTGGCTTTCCAGTTCGTTCGACACCTGCTGCGTCAGCGTGCTCTGCGGGTTGTACATGGTGCGCAACAAACCTTCGATTTCCAGTCGGGGATTGAGGTGATGACGCACCTTGCGCAGCGTTTCGACCAGGTCGGACAGACCTTCCAGCGCGTAGTACTCACACTGCATTGGAATCAGCACTGAATCCGCGGCGACCAGGCCATTGACGGTCAGCATGTTGAGGGCGGGCGGGCAGTCGATCAGCACGAAATCGTACTGCTCGCGGTTGGCGTGCAGCGCGTTTTTCAAGCGGTATTCGCGTTGGTCGAGTTCGATCAATTCGACCTCGGCACCGGCGAGTTCGCGGTTGGCCGGCAGCACGTCGAATGCGAAAGCGGTGTTCAGGCAGACCTCGGTCAGAGTCGCCGCGCCGATCAGCAGCTGGTACACCGTCGGCAAGGCCTCTTTCTTGGTGATACCGGCGCCGGTGGTGGCGTTGCCCTGTGGGTCCATGTCGATGAGCAGGACACGTTTGCCTTCGGCGGCCAGCGAGGCAGCGAGATTCACGGCCGTCGTCGTTTTACCGACGCCGCCTTTCTGGTTGGTGATGGCGAGTACTTTCATGAGCCCGCTTTCATGATGATCAAATGTCGTTCGGCGTCGACGCCGGGTACGGTGAGCGGAATGATAGCCTCAACCGAGATGTCGGCGGGCAAGGAAGCGATCTCGTCGTCGGGACGGACCCCCTTCATGGCCAGCCAGCGCCCGCCGGGCGCGAGAAGGTGGCGCGTCAGTTCGACGAAGAGTCTGAGTTCGGAGAAGGCGCGCGACGAAATCTGTACATACTGGCCGCTCATTTTTTCGACTCTGGCGTGGTACACCGCAGCATTGGTCAATCCCAACTCGATAACGGCCTGTTGCAGGAAGGTCGTCTTCTTCTGCACCGTATCGACCATCGAGACCGACAGCTCCGGTCGCACGATGGCGAGTGGGATGGCCGGCAGGCCGCCGCCGCTGCCGACATCGAGCAGCGCGCCGTTACCGACATGCGGCAGGATGGCCAGCGAATCCAGCAGGTGAAGCGGGATTGCCTGCGCCGGATCGCGCAGCGCGGTCAGGTTATAGGTCATGTTCCACTTGAGCAGCAGATCTCGGAAGGCCAGCAGTTTTGTCTGGGCGTCGGCTGGCAACTCGATACCGAGTTTGGCGAGGCCGGCAGCGAGGGTGATGGTGCTCATGCCGCCTTCGAGAGGTTGAAGCGCTTCAGGTGAATGAGCAACAGCGAGATGGCGGCCGGTGTGATGCCCTGTATGCGCGAGGCCTGACCGATGGTCTGCGGCTTGTGCAGCGTCAGCTTCTGTTTGACCTCATTGGACAGGCCGGCGACCGTGGCATAATCGAGATCGGCCGGCAAGGCCATGTTTTCGTAGCTGGCGGCCTTGGCGACTTCTTCGGCCTGGCGATCGATGTAGCCTTGGTACTTGGCCGAGATTTCGAGTTGCTCGACCACCAGAGGATCGCCCTGTGCTTCGCCAGCGCCAGGCAACGTCATCAGTGCCGGATAGCTGACTTCGGGGCGGCGCAGCAGTTCAAACAGGTTGTATTCGTGCTCGATGGCCTTGCCCAGGACGCGGACGCAGTCCTCGGCGGGCGTGATCTTCGGGTTGATCCAGGTCGACTTCAAACGCTCCTGCTCGGTGGCGATGGCGTCGCGCTTGCGGCAGAAGGCATCCCAGCGGGCGTCATCGACCAGGCCGAGTTCGCGGCCCTGCTCGGTCAGGCGAAGATCGGCGTTGTCCTCGCGCAGGCTCAGGCGGTATTCGGCGCGGCTGGTGAACATCCGGTAGGGATCGGAAACGCCGCGCGTGATGAGGTCGTCGACCAGCACGCCGAGATAGGCCTCGTTGCGCTTCGGGCACCATCCGGCCCGGCCACGCACATAGCGCACGGCGTTGATGCCGGCGAGCAGGCCTTGCGCAGCAGCTTCTTCGTAGCCGGTCGTGCCGTTGATCTGGCCGGCAAAGAAGAGCCCGTTGATGGCCTTGGTTTCCAGCGTGTCTTTCAGGCCGCGCGGATCGTAGAAATCGTATTCGATCGCATAGCCGGGGCGCAGGATATGCACGTTTTCCATGCCGCGGATCGAACGCACCAGCGCCAGCTGGATGTCGAAAGGCAGGCTGGTGGACACCCCGTTCGGGTAGATCTCGTGCGTCGTCAGGCCTTCCGGCTCAAGGAAGACATTGTGCTGATTCTTGTCGGCGAAGCGGTGGATCTTGTCCTCGATCGACGGGCAGTAGCGCGGGCCGACGCCTTCGATGACGCCGGTGTACATCGGCGAGCGGTCCAGCCCGCTACGGATGATGTCGTGCGTCCGCTCGTTGGTCTCGGTGATCCAGCACGGCAACTGCTTCGGGTGCTGCGCGGCGTCGCCGAGGAAGGAGAAGACCGGCAGCGGATCATCCGAGTGCTGCTCTTCCATGACCGAGAAGTCGATGGTCTTGCCATCGAGGCGCGGCGGCGTGCCGGTCTTCAGGCGACCCTGCGGCAGGTTCAGCTCCTTGAGGCGCGCCGCCAGCGACACCGAGGGTGGGTCGCCCATGCGCCCGCCGGTATAGTTCTCCAGACCGACGTGGATCTTGCCGTTGAGGAAAGTGCCGGCCGTTAGCACCACGGCCTCGGCCATGAAGCGGATGCCCAGTTGCGTGACAGCGCCGCGCACCTTGTCGCCTTCGACGATCAGGTCGTCGCAAGCCTGGGCGAAGATGGTCAGGTTGGGCTGGTTTTCCAGGCGCATACGAATCGCTTGCTTGTACAGCACGCGGTCGGCCTGGGCGCGCGTTGCGCGGACGGCCGGACCTTTCGAGGCGTTGAGGATGCGGAACTGGATGCCGGCCTCATCGGTGGCGGCTGCCATCGCGCCGCCCAGCGCATCGACTTCGCGCACCAAATGCCCCTTGCCGATGCCGCCGATGGAGGGGTTGCAGCTCATCGCTCCGAGCGTATCGAGGTTGTGCGTCAGCAACAACGTGTTCGCACCCGCCCGCGCTGCAGCGAGCGCAGCTTCGGTGCCGGCGTGGCCGCCACCGACAACGATGACATCGAAACGGGTGGGATAGAGCATGGGAAAGGGCGTGTTGCAGTGCAGTATCGGGAGGCGGATTTTACGTCAGGTCGCTGAAAAATCGAAGTTTTTCCGGAATGGCTTGCCGTTCATCAGGAAGTCAAGTAAGTTCTAAAAATGAGTTCTTCTCAAACAATGAGCACCACAGCCCTCGACAACGAGGAAATGCTGTTGGTTTTGCAGCAGTCGCTGACCAAGAAGCGGGTTCTGATCGTTGATCGACACCCGCCGGCACGCGATTCTTTGCGACTGATGCTCGGCGCTCTTGGTGTGACCGCGGTGCACGGCGCCGGTAATTCGGCCGAAGTGATCCGCCAGGTCAAAGGCAATCGCTTCGACATCATTCTGTCCGACTTCGTGCTGGACGATGGGCGAGACGGGCAACAACTGCTGGAGGAACTGCGCCACGCCCACCTGATACCGCTGTCGACGGTGTATCTGATCATCACCAGCGAGCGCAGCTACACCAATGTCGTGGCCCTGGCTGAGCTGGCGCCGGACGATTACCTGATCAAGCCTTTAACTGCCGAGCAATTGCAGGCGCGCTTGATCAAAGCCATCTACAAGAAGCATGTGCTGCGCAAGATTTACGAGCAGATCGAGCGCGGCTCGTTGCCGGAGGCGATTGCCGCCTGTGACCGGGTGATCCAGCAGCAACCGGCCTACATGTATGACGCGCTGCGCTTCAAGGGCGAGTTATTGCACCAGTTGGGCAGGACAGCGGAAGCGGAAGAGGTGTTCCGCCGCGTTCTGGAAGGGCGAGTCGTGCCGTGGGCCAAGATGGGCCTGGCCATCGCTTTGCGCGACAGTGGTGCCCTCGATGAGGCGGAAAAACTGGCCGAACAGGTGACCGAAGAGGCGCCGGAATTTCTCTCGGCATACGATTTCCTGGCTTCGGTGCACGAGGCTCAGGATCGCCTGGAGGATGCGCAACAGGTCCTGCAGCGGGCGGCCGATGCCTCACCACACAACACGATTCGGCAACGCCTGGTCGGCGACGTGGCGACGCGCACGGGCGATCTGCTCGCGGCAGAAAAAGCCTATGGGCGAGTCATTGACCGAAGCAAGGGTTCAAGCCTGCGGACGGTGGATGACTTCGCCAATCTTTCGCGCGTGCTGGTCGAGCGCGGAAATGTCGATGCCTCGCGTAAGGTGGCGAGCGACATGAAGCGGGAACTGCGCGGCGACAAGCAGGCAGAGGTGGCTGCACTGGTCGTGGAAAGCCTGTGCCTGACGGCCGAAGGCACTCCGGAGAAAGCCCAGGCATTGGTCGAGCAGGCGCTGGCCTTGCAGGAGCAAGCCGATGAGCAGGCGCAAACGCGAGGCCGGCATGCCTCACAACGTCTGGCCATCGACCTGGCGCATGCCTGTTATGCGACAGGTAGGGGCGACGAGGCGCAAAAGATACTTCGCCAGGTAGCGGCGGAGAACAATGAAGACCCGCATCTGCTCGATCACATCAACAGCGTCTTCGAGAAAACCGGCCAATCCGATGCTGGCAAGGCACTGCTCGCCCAGGTCAATCGCCAGATTGTCGACCTGAACAACCAGGGTGTCATGGCGGCGCGCAACGGCGACATCGAGGGTTCGGTGAAGCTGCTGATCCAGGCTGCCGAGCAAGTACCCAATCTGCAGTTCCTGGTCAATGCGGCGAAGGCGATTTATACCCTGATGGACCAGAAGGGCTGGGATGCCGAACTGGCCGCCAAGGCGCGCAATTATCTGGAGCGCGCCCAACGCAAGGATCGCAAGAGCCCGAAGGTGGCTTCAGCCAGAGCGCTGTACATGGCGGTGGCGCACAAGTACGGCATCTCGACCGAGGCCGAAGAACAGAAATAAACGGCGCTTCCCGCCTCAGTGCTTGTGGCCGAGGCCGAGGTAGGCCTCAATCACGCGTGGGTCGGCGGCCAGTTCCTGGCTCGGGCCGGCCAGCGTGATCTCGCCGGTTTCCAGCACATAGCCGTAGTCGGCGATCTGCAGCGCGGCCCGGGCGTTCTGCTCGACGAGCAGGATGGCGACGCCGGTCTGCTTGAGTTCGCCGATGATGCGGAAAATTTCCTTGATGATCAGCGGGGCGAGGCCGAGGCTGGGTTCGTCGAGCATCAACAGCTTGGGCTTGGCCATCAAGGCACGGCCCATGGCCAGCATCTGGCGCTCGCCGCCGGACAGGGTGCCGGCCAGCTGGCTGCGTCGTTCTTCGAGGCGAGGGAAGAGCTCGAACACCTCGTCCATCGTTTCCATGTGGTCGCGATGGCCGGTGCGGTAGCGGTCGAAGGCACCGAGCATCAGGTTGTCCTCGACGCTCATTTCGGCGAACAGTTCGCGTTTTTCAGGGACCAGCGTCATGCCTTGGCGGACCAGCACTTCGACCTCACGGTCGCGGCTCTGGTGGTGGCCGAGGTAGGCGATGTCGCCGTGGGCCGGCAACAGGCCCATCAGGGCCGACAGCAGCGTGGTCTTGCCGGCGCCGTTGGGACCGATGACGGTGACGATTTCGCCGCGTCGGATGGTCAGGTCGACGCCATGCAGGGCTTCCACCTTGCCGTAGCTGACGGTGAGATTCTTGACGTCGAGGATGACCTCGTGCTCGTGCAGATGCGGATGCTTGCTCATCATTCGACTCCCCCGAGGTAGGCTTCGAGTACCTTCGGGTCGTTCTGGATTTCCTCGGGCAGGCCTTCGGCCAGTTGTTCGCCGAACTCCATGACGACGATGCGATCGGCCAGGCCCATCACGAAGTCCATGTCGTGTTCGACCAACAGGATGCCCATGCCTTCGGCGCGCAGCTTGCGCAGCAGTTCGGCCAGGGCCTGCTTTTCCTTGAAGCGCAGGCCGGCGGCCGGTTCGTCGAGCAATAGCAGGCAGGGATCGGAGCACAGGGCGCGGGCGATCTCGACGATGCGCTGCTGGCCGAGCGCCAGGCTGCCGGCCGGGTCAAACATGTGCTCGGCCAGGCCGACGCGCTCAATCTGGCGGGCGGCTTCGGCGAGCAACCGGTTTTCTTCGGTGCGATCTAGGCGCAAGGCGGCAGCGATGACACCCTTGTCGCCGCGCAGGTGGGCACCGATGGCGATGTTTTCCAGTACCGTCATCTGACCGAGCAGGCGAACGTGCTGGAAGGTACGGCTCATGCCCTGGCGGGCGAGATCGCGGGCGGCCAGGCCGGCCGTCGATTGGCCGAGGAATTCGATGTGGCCGCTGGATGCCGGATTAACCGCCGAGATGCAGTTGAACATCGTGCTCTTGCCGGCGCCGTTGGGGCCAATCAAGGCCATGATCTCGCCGGCTTTCACGCTCAACGCCATGTTGTTGTTGGCGACCAGGCCGCCAAAACGCTTGGTGACTTCGCGCGCATCGAGCAGCAGGGTGCCTGCTGCGGTGCACTGCCGTTTTTCGAGATTTTCCGCGGGCAGCAGTTGGCGCTGGGCCTGGCTGCCGGGAACGAAGCGCAGCACGACGGGCCACAAGCCGGCGCGGGCGCGCTGCAGGATCAGCACCATGGCGATGCCGAAGACGATGACCTCGAAATTGCCGCTCTGGCCGAGCAGCTCAGGCAGGATGTCCTGCAGCCATTGCTTCAGGACGGTGACCAGGCCGGCGCCGAGGACGGCGCCCCAGACGTGGCCAATGCCGCCGACCACCGTCATGAACAGGAATTCGATGCCCTGGGTCAGCGAGAACGGCGTCGGATTGACGAAGCGCTGCAGGTGGGCATACAACCAGCCGGAAATGCTGGCCAGCAGCGCGGCGATCAGGAAGATGACGATCTTGGTGCGTGCGGTATCGACCCCCATCGCTTCGGCCATCACGGCACCGCCCTTGAGCGCGCGGATGGCACGGCCGACGCGCGAATCGAGCAGGTTGCGCAGGCCGAGGATGGCCAGCAGCAGGATCAACCAGATCAGGTAGAAGAACTGGTTGCCACTCTTCAGTTCCAGACCGAACAGCGAAACGGCGGGAATCCCGGTGATGCCGGTATGGCCACCGAGGAATTCGACGTTGCCGAACAGGAAGTAGAGACTCATGCCCCAGGCGATGGTCGCCAGCGGCAGGTAGTGGCCGCCCATGCGCAGTGTGATGAAGCCGAGCGACAAGGCAACTACGGCGGTGATGGCGAGGCCGATGAATAGCGTCAGCCAGGGCGAAACACCATGGACGGTAGTCAGCCAGGCCGTCGTATAGGCGCCGAGCCCAACGAAAGCCGCCTGGCCGAAGGAGGTCAGGCCACCGACGCCGGTCAGCAGGACGAGGCCGACGGCGACGATCGCGTAGAGGCCGATGTAGTTCAGCAAGGTGACCGAGAACTCGGGCAGTACCCAGGGGGCGACGGTCAGTACGCCAATCAGCGCCAACAGCGGCAGGTGGCGCGGCATGCGCTTGCTGCCTGAACGGCTGGCTTCGCTAGCGGCCTCGTCGCCCTTTTCTTCCTCTTCCTCGATGTGGTGCGTTGTCAGGGAGCGCCACAGCAGCACCGGCAGGATCAGCGTGAAGACGATGACTTCCTTGAAGGCGCTGGCGTAGAACGACGAGTAGGATTCGAGCAGGCCGACCAGCACGGCGCCGAGCGCGGCGACCGGGTAGGAGGCCAGGCCGCCGATGATGGCGCCGACGAAGCCCTTGAGACCGATCAGGAAACCGGAGTCGTAATAGATGGTGGTGATGGGGGCGATCAGCACGCCGGAGAAAGCGCCGATGGCGGCGGCGAGGGTGAAACACAGCTTGCCAGCGAGGGTCGGTGGAATGCCCATCAGGCGGGCACCGGTGCGGTTCATCGCGGTGGCGCGCAGCGCCTTGCCATAAACGGTACGCTCAAAGAAGAAATACATGCCGATGATCAGCACGGCGGAGGCGACGACGACCAGGATGGTTTGCCCTTGTAGCGGCGCGCCGCCCAATTCGAAACTGATGTCAGTGAAAGCCGGTGTGCGCGAACCTTCGGCGCCGAAGAAAAGCAGGCCAAGACCGATCATGGCCAAATGCACGGCCACCGAAACGATCAGCAGGACGAGAACCGAGGCGTTGGCCAGCGGTTGGTAGGCGATGCGATAGACCATCGGGCCCATCGGAATGACCAGGGCCAGCGCGATGCCGATCTGCGCCCATAGCGGCAATTGGGTCGGCGGCAGGGCGAAAAGGCCGGCCGCGGCGAGCAGCGGCGCGCCGATATTGAAGATCAGTAGCGGTGGCAGTTTGGCGTAACGGCGTTCGCGCAACAGGTGGGTGCCTTCCAGCACACTGACGGCGCAGCCCAGGGCCAGCAGCAGCCAGACCGTGCCCGGAACGTGGCCGGCTTGCAGCGAGGCGAGGGTCAGGGCGCCGAAGGCAACGAATTCGCCCTGCGGAATGAAGATGATGCGGGTGACGGCGAAAACCAGTACCAGCGCGAGAGCGAGCAAGGCATAGATGGCGCCGTTGGTGATGCCGTCCTGGCCGAGGAAAAGAAGAATCTGGAGGTCCATGCGACCGAACTTGTCTTGGGGGAAATCAATGCACCGCCGTAGTCGCGGTGCGCGGCACCGGAAGCCGCCTTGGCGGCTCCCGGGATCAGCCGAGGCTTACTTCAGCAGCTTCCAGCCGCCGTTTTCGATGGTGACCATGACGCGGGCGCGTTGATCGTAGCCCTGGTGGTCGTCGGCCGAGAGGTTGAAGATGCCGTGCGCGGCCGGCAGGTTCTTCGTGTTCTCGATGGCGTCGCGCAGGGCGCGGCGGAACTCGACCGTACCCGGCTGGCCTTTCTTCAGTGCAACCGGAATGGCGCTCTGCAGCAGGACGCCGGCATCCCAGGCGTGGCCGCCGAAGGAGCTGACACTACCCTTGCCATGCGCGGCTTCGTACTTGGAAACGTATTCCAGCGCCGACTTCTTGACCGGGTTGTCGTTCGGCAACTGGCCAGCCACGACCATCGGGCCGACCGGCAGGAAGGCACCTTCGACATCCTTGCCGCCGACGCGCAGGAAGTCGTTGTTAGCGACACCGTGCGTCTGGTAGACCAGACCCTTGAAGCCCTTTTCCTTCAGGGTCTTCTGCGGCAGTACAGCCGGCGTACCAGCGCCGCCGATCAGGACGGCATCGGGCTTGGCAGCGAGGATCTTCAAAATCTGGCCGGTGACCGAGGTGTCGTTGCGCTGGTAGCGCTCGTTGGCGACGATCTTCAGCTTGCGTGCTTCGGCAATCTTGGCGAATTCCTTGTACCAGCCGTCGCCATAGGCATCGGCGAAACCGATGAAGGCGACACTCTGCACGTTCTTGTCGGTCATGTGCTGGACGATGGCGGTGGCCATGTGGGCGTCGTTCTGGGCGGTCTTGAAGACCCACTTGCGCTTGGCGTCCATCGGTTCGACAACGATGGCGGAACCGGCCATGGAAATCAGCGGTGTTTCGTTGTCCACCGCAACATCCATCATGGCCAGGGAACTGGGCGTGGTCGAGGAGCCGACGACGACGTCGACCTTGTGCTCGCTGATCAGCTTCTTGATGTTCTTGGTCGCGTTGGTCGGGTCGGTGCCATCGTCGAGGACGATGTAATTGACCTTCTGACCGCCGATACTGGTTGGCAGCAGGGCAAAGGTGTTCTTCTCGGGAATCCCGAGCGAAGCCGCCGGGCCGGTAGCAGCCACCGAAACACCGACGTTGATGTCGGCCAGAGCCGCCGTCGAAACGGCAGCGAGTACAGCCAGGGTCAGCTTCTTGAACATGTCGTTTGTCCCTAGAACAAAAGGAAGAATTTTACCATGTGAAAACTTTCCCATATCCACGTCGGTGTCAGGGTTTGTACTTACTTGGCCAGCTTCCAGCCACCTTCCTGGATCGTCACCATGACGCGCGCCCGCTGATCGAAGCCCAGATGGTCGTTGGCGCTCATGTTGAAGACGCCGTGCGAAGCCGCCAGGTTGCGGGTGGCTTCCAGCGCGTCGCGCAGGGCGGCACGAAATTCCCGGCTGCCCGGCTGCGCCTTCTTCAGCGCATTGGGTACGGCGTTGGCCAACAGCACGCCAGCATCCCAGGCATAGCCGCCAAAGGCATTGACGCTGCCCTTGCCGAAGGCGGCCTCATACTTGCCTACATATTCGCTGGCCGATTTTTTGACCGGGTTGTCGGTGGGCAACTGAGCCGCGACCAAAACGGGGCCGGTCGGCAGCACCGTGCCCTCGCAATCCTTGCCGCAAACACGCAGGAAATCGTTGTTGGCGACGCCGTGGGTCTGATAAACGATGCCCTTGTAACCCTTTTCCTTCAACGAGCGCTGCGGCAGTGCGGCTGGAGTGCCGGCCCCGCCGATCAGGACGGCATCGGGTTTGGCGGCGAGGATTTTCAGAATCTGGCCAGTGACCGAAGTGTCGGTGCGGTTGAAGCGTTCGCTGCCGACCAGCTTGATCTTGCGCACTTCGGCCAACTTGGAAAATTCGTTCCACCAGCCCTCGCCGTAGGCGTCGGCGAAGCCGATGTAGGCGACGCTCTTCACATTGTTGTTAGTCATGTGTTCGACGATGGCGGTGGCCATGTGCGCATCGTTCTGCGCCGTCTTGAAGACCCATTTGCGCTTGTCGTCCATCGGCTCGACGATGCGGGCCGAGGCGGCCAGCGCGATCATCGGCGTTTCGTTCTCGGCGGCAATGTCGATCATGGCCAGGGAGTTCGGCGTCGTGGTCGAGCCGATCACGAGATCGACCTTGTTCTCACCGATCAGCTTGCGCGTGTTCTTGACGGCGGTGGTCGTATCCGATGCATCGTCGAGCACGATGTAATTGATTTTCTGGCCGGCAATGGTCTTGGGCAGTAGTTCAATGGTGTTCTTCTCGGGAATGCCCAGCGATGCGGCCGGCCCGGTGGCGGAAAGCGTTACGCCGACGTTGATGTCGGCGATGGCTGCCTGGCTGCCGATACCGGCCAACAGAACGGCGAACAGCGTTTTTTTCATCCCTTAGTCTCCCGTTGTTTAATTGATTTACTAAAGATAAAAACCCTATGGGGAAAAAGCCTTTTGTGCAAGCCGGTAAGTCAAGGGGGCGTGATAAAGTCCTTTTTTTGCCCTCGATGGATGCTGTCATGTTCTCTGGAATCATCGCGGCGGTCGGCCGCATTACCCATCTGACGACTCGTGAAGCCGGCTTCCGCCTGCATGTCGAAGCCGGTGGTCTTGGCCTCGACGACGTCGCGCTCGGCGACTCGATTGCCTGCAACGGCGTTTGTTTGACTGTGGTCGCCAAGGAAGGCAATCAGTTCATGGTCGACGTGTCGCCGGAAACCCTGTCCTGCACCGTCGGCCTCGATGCGCCGGGCGAGATCAATATGGAGAAGGCGCTGGGCCTGGCCGATCGTTTGGGCGGGCATCTTGTCTCTGGACACGTCGACGGCGTCGGTGAGGTGCTGCGTTTCGACCCGGTGGGCGACAACCGCCTGCTCGAAATCCGGGCGCCCGCTGATTTGGCCAAATTTATCGCGCGCAAGGGTTCGATCACGGTCAACGGCACCAGCTTGACCACCAATGACGTGACTGGCGATACCTTCACGATCAACCTGATTCCGCATACGCTGGAAAACACGACCTTGAAACATCTCAAGGCCGGTGCCAAGGTCAATCTTGAGGTCGATCTGATCGCCCGTTATTGCGAGCGCCTGCTCAGCGCAGAACGCTAAAGCGGGAGATTTGCCAATCCGCAACGCTGGCTGGGGATAACCCAGGATTGTCTTTGTAAATCCGTCGCTTATGCTCTATTCTGGAACTACAGAAATTCGCGAATAAAAAGCGAAAGGAGACAACCGATGACCAGTAGGCAAGCCTTGGAGCGTCGAGCCCGGAGCGAGCGCCGGATGGAAGATCGGGGTCCGCCGGTGGGTATGGATGATCGGCGCCACTGCGTCGAACGCCGGTTTCCGCAAGTGGAGCATGTCGATTTCGACGAGCATATCGAGATTTACCAATTGCCCGAGCACTTCTCCACAGTGCGTCACTGAGCGGGTTTCAGGGCAATAATGAGAAACCGGAATCCAGGCGGATTCCGGTTTTTTCTTTCCTTCTCTTTTCAAGAGCGGCGATTGATCGTATAATCCGGCCTCTTCGCACCGAGCGGTATCAATGGTTCGGTGAAGCGAGATGCGGGAGTAGCTCAGTTGGTAGAGCGCAACCTTGCCAAGGTTGAGGTCGCGAGTTCGAGACTCGTCTCCCGCTCCAGCCAAAATTTGGCTGTGCATACGGACGCGGGGTGGAGCAGTTGGCAGCTCGTCGGGCTCATAACCCGAAGGTCGCAGGTTCAAGTCCTGCCCCCGCAACCAATCAATTTTCCAAGAATTTTCCCCGTTTCAAATGTTCTGTTGCCTTATTTTTCGGCGACGGCTTCGGCATGGCCGTGAATTTGAATTCGCGGGAAAAAATGTTGCCTTTGGGGCTTGGTCGCTGTTGAAAATCGGCTAGCCCGCCCCCATAATTCAAAACATGGCTGTAATTCCGGCGAGTCGGAAGCGCTTCGGACGCGGGTTCGATTCCCGCCACCTCCACCACAGGGGGGGTGTACTGGTTTCGACGGGGTGAATGAGGATGAGCAGGCAGCTCGAGAGGCGACGGACGTAATCCGCGCAAATCCATAATTGCCAACGATGAGCAATTCGCTATCGCCGCCTAAAACGGTATAGCTGGGGCCGCTGAAGCCTTATTACCCAAGACAGCCGGCGGGGACTTCGGTCCCCGTCGTCATTTCCGTTGGCGGATTGTCGGCTCGGTGCCGCCGCAGTGGAGCGTGGCTAGCCTTCCAGCCGGAAGACGATGGGCACGATGACCGAGGCCTCGATCGGCTGGTCGCCGCGCTTGGCCGGTACGAAACGCCAGCGGGCGACAGTTTGCTTGGCCGCTTCGTCCAGGCGCTCGAAATTACTGCTTTTTTCCAGGTCCACCGCAGCAGCGAGGCCTTCCGAGGTCACGCGTACCTTGAGCAGAACCTTACCCTCCTCGCCCAGGCGGCGCGAGAGCGGCGGATATTTCGGCTCGGGATTGTGCAGGTAGGCGGCATCAAAGCGGGCTGCACTCACTGGAGCGGCTGGGCCCGGGGCCGCCGGGGCAGTTACCGCGGCGGGCGCCGCGGCGACTACCGGTGGGGCAGCCGGCTGTTCCGGCACCTTGAAGCTGTTGGGTTCGCTCGGTGCCGAAGTCGGCATGGCGAGAATTTGTTTGTGCGCCGGCTGTGGCTTGGCCTTTTGCGGCTGCGGTTCGTTCGCTGGCGGTTGAGCGATCGGCTTGGGAGCGACAGGCGTCGGAGCCGGGTTGAGCAACTGTACGCTCAGGGTTTGCGGCAATGGAATTTCCAGCTTGCCGATGGCCAATTGCAGGGGGTAGAACAGGACGGCCGCGTGCAGGGCGGCGGCGAGCAGCAAAAAACGGCCGCTCCGCCGCCATTCGGGTGGCGTTGGGATGTCCTGGAGGCAAGCGGCGTTCATGGGGCGATTTTAAATCATCTCCTGGTGCCCACTTTGATCTGGCTTGCGAAAAGCCGATCAAGCGGGGTTCAGGGTAAAGCTTCGTGTGGCGTGAATCCCGTCGATGCGGATCGGGGAGAGTACCCGATCCCGCACCAGGCCATGGATCAGTCTGGAGACCGTTTCGAAACGCAGGTCGGTGATGTCGGCGATGTCCTGACGTGTTGGCAGTATGACCCTACCCTCTCCATCAACAAGCAGTTTTATCAACTGAATGACACGTTCGACGGCTTGCCCACCGCGTAAGGCTATCAGCTGGGCCGCGCGTCGTTGAGCTTGGTTCAGGGAGTCGATCAAACGAACGGGGTCTGACGATGCATCGCCAGGCCAGGGTGTCAGCGTACAGGGCGTTAGGCTTGTTGCACGGAAACAGTATTGCCCGAGAAGAAGTGTTTCGCAGCCGAGAATGTCGCTTCTGATGGCAAGACCGGCGTAATCGGAAGCACCATCTTGGCTGATCTTGTCGAGACGTATGACGCCGTTGCAAACGCGCCACGCGGTGCCGTCGGCACCGGCTTCGAAAAGTCGATGTTGGGCTGGATATGCGACAACCCCCTGTGCTGGGGAGAGGGGGGCCGGAGCAATGGGGAGCTTTTGCATGTTCAGGCGATCGTAAGCAAGTGAAAACCCCGGTTGCAAAACCGGGGTTTGAGAGCCTGCGTAGCGACGATCAGTCGAAGGAAAGTTGGGCTTTCAACCACAGGGTACGTCCTGGTTCGTTAACTCTGAACGTTTGATCGTAGCCGGCTACCGCTGCGCCGCCACGGCTGATGTGCTCCGCGTAGGTTTTGTCGAAAAGGTTGTCGACACCTGCCGATACGCGGATTGCTTTGGTCGGCTTGTAGCTTGCATTCATCGAGAATATGCCGAATCCACCGGTCGGGCCGAGGTCCTGGCCAACGATGTTGCCCTTGTTTACATCGTAGCGATTCTGCCCGGCGACAAGACGCAGCAGCGAGCCAACCGTCCACGCTCCGCTGTTCCAGGTCAGGCCAAGGCGTCCCTCCAGTGGTGGCAGTTGAGCGAGTGGTGTGCCGTCCGTCTCGTTTTCACCCCGAACGTAGGCGATGGAGCCATCGACCTTCCAGTTGGCGGTCAGCTGATAGGCGGCACCCAGTTCCCCACCCCAGGTATGAGCATCTACATTGCGGACAATCGAAACGGTACGGTTGGGTCCGGTTTTGCTGACACCGGATTGAACCAGGATGTAGTCGTCGATGTCGCTGTAGAAGCCGGAGAGGGAAAGCGATAGTGGTCCGCTGTTTCTGACCCAGCCGATATCGACTTGATTGTTCTTTTCCGGCTTGGTGTCGAAGGCACTGGTGGTGTTGAGACTTTCCTTGCTGGCGGAGATGCTTTCCCAATAGTCAGGGAAACGTTCGCTATGGCCGAGTCCGGCGTACAAGGTTGAGCCAGGGGCGAGGTCGTGCTCGTAGCGGGCGAAGCCGCTGGTCAGCGTGTCGGTGCGGGTTTTGCCGGCGGTCGGATTGGTGACAGTGACCGCGCCCATGCCGCTGCCGAGGCGAAGCGTTGCGCGCTGATCCTGAGCGCGCCAACTGTCGCCACGCAGGCCGCCGATCAGTCGGGAGGCCTCGGACAGGTGCCAGGTGGCTTCGCCGAACAAGCCAGCGTTGCGGAAATTGGCATCCTCGGTGCGAGCGAGTCCGTCTACGCTGGGGGCCGAATTGCCTGAAGCGCTTCGCAGGGTATGAACGTTGCGCTGGTAGTCCGTGCCGATGGTGATTTGCAGCATTTCGAGCGGGCGCAGGCCAATGGCGAAGCGGGCCCCCGTTGTTTCACGATCAGGATTGCTCACCATGTACATGGTGCCGGCGGGCTTGGTGCGCAGGGTGTAGTTGTCCATCACATGATCGACGTAGTTGTAGTACACCTGTGCCTCGATTTTCTCGATCAGTGAAGAAACCTTGCGGGTCTCGAACTTGAGGCCGACGTTTTCTCGCGAAAACTTGGTGCCATCCATGGTCCGGTCGGCATATGCCGCTTCCCCATCGCTCTTGATCGCGCTCAGTTCAAGGCGGGTGTTGTCGTTTGGTGTCCAGCCCAGAACCGCACCGGTGCTCCAGCGGGTGTAGCGCGAATGGACACGATTGCCGTCGCCGTCCTTGTAATCGTCACTGTCGGAGCGGGTGCCGTTGATCTGAGCATAGAAATCCGGCGTGCCGGCGCGAGCATCGATGACTTGGTCGTTGCGTCCGAAACTGCCGAGAGTCAGGCTGCCGTTGAATTTCCAGTCAGCTTGCTGGAAGCGCCGGATATCGCGTTCGAAGAGGACGGTGCCGGCCGAGTTGCCAGGCCCGAATAGAACGGTTTGCGGCCCTTTCAGGATGGTCACGCGATCGAAGGATTCCGGGAAAACATAAGCTGTCGGCGGATCCATGCGGTTGCCGCAACCACCGAGGATGTGCTCGCCGTCGAGCAAGATGTTGAGTCGGGAGCCGGCCATGCCGCGCAATACCGGGTCACCGTCGGTACCGCCCTTGCGGATCACGTTGAACCCGGGGACCGTCTTCAGGTAATCGGCTCCGTCGTGGGCCGGAATCGGTTGGCGCGGTGCCTTGGGGTCGGTGACGATTTTGAGCGGCTCGTCCATGCGCTCGGCGGTGACGACGACGTCGTCCAGTACGGCAGTTTGGGCCAAGGCTGGCAGGGTGCCGGAAAAAGCCAGTGCGATGGCTGCAGTCAGCGGCCGAAGGCGGTTCCCCATGAAATTCTCCCTAAATATTAACTTTATCTAAAGCTCGCGATTGTCGGGGACTTCGGGCTGGTGGGGAATGCGACAAATTGTCGCGCGACAATTTGTCTAATTCCCATGGCCGATGCATGGCGTTAGGGTGGCGGACCTGATTTTGCGGAGGTCGCCATGCTTCGAATTTTTCTGCCCCTAGTGCTGGCCTTGTGGTTTTCCAGCGCCAGCGCTGCGCCATCTTTAGCCGAAGAGATGCGTCAGGCGGCCCAGCTGCACAAGTCTGGTGAGACGGACAAGGCTGTCGCTATCTGGCAGCGCCGGGCAAGCGAGGGGCAGGCCGATGCAGCCTACAACCTGGCAGTCATCCACCATTACGGCGATGGGGTAGCGCTCGATTACGCTGCGGCCATGCGCTGGTACAAGGTGGTGGCCGAGGCCGGCGACAAGCCGGCGCAGTTTCAGATCGGCTTGATGTATCAAACGGGGCAAGGCGTGACCGCTGACCCGGCGGAGGCGCATCGCTGGTTTACCCGCCATCTGCAACATCATCTACACCATGAGCACGATCCCCAGATGGTGGCTTGGCGCCAGCAGGCCTTGGCCTTGATCGAGGAGCGCGACCGACGGGAAACTCTGGCGGCGCAGCGCCAGAATGGCGCCTTGGTACTGGCCGATCTGCGTCGGCGGGCCGGCTTGGCGGTGGCGCCGACCTTGGCTAGCGCAACGCCGGAACATAGCCTGCGCTGAACGGTATTTGTCCTTTTCGGGCAGTGCACCGCAGCAGTCTGCTCTGACCGCTCAGACGTGACGCAGTAGCGTCGAGATGACGTTGTCGGCGCGGAAAGGCTTGGCGATGAAGTCGTCCATGCCGGCGGCCAGGCATTCCTCGCGGTCCTCGGCCATGGCGTTGGCGGTCAGCGCGATGATCGGCAGGCAGGCGACCTTGCCTTGCACGTGCATGATGCGTAGCCGGCGGGTGGCTTCGAGGCCATCCATTTCCGGCATCTGCATGTCCATCAGGATGACGTCGAAACTTTCCCGGCTCGCCGCTTCCAGGGCTTCGAGCCCATTGTTGGCGGTGGTGACCTCGCAACCGTAACGGGCCAGCAGTTTTTCGGCGATCTTCTGGTTCACTGGCGTGTCTTCGACCAGCAATACGCGCTTGCCGAACAGCCGGCGCTGCGCCTCGGTCTGGTCCAGAGCAACCGTGCGATCGGCCTGCTTGCTTGCGGTGGCCAACGTGAGCTCGACGTCGAAGCGGGTGCCTTGGCCGGGGGTGCTGCTGACCTTGATCGAACCGTGCATCAGTTCGGCCAGACGGGCGACGATGGTCAGTCCAAGCCCCGTTCCGCCGTAGCGCCGGGTGGTCGAATCCTCGGCCTGGGCGAAGGGATCGAAAATGCTGTCGAGCTTGTCGGCCGGGATGCCGATGCCGGTGTCGCTGACGGTGAAGCGCACCTTGCGCTGACCCTGCGGGTCGGGTTCGGCGTCGCAACTGGCGTGGATGGCGACCTCGCCGCGTTCGGTGAACTTGATGGCGTTCGATACCAGGTTGTTCAGGATTTGCTGGATCCGTACCGGATCGCCCGCCAGATTGTCCGGCAATGGGGTTTCGGCCTGCCAGTGGAGGCGCAGGCCCTTGCCTTCGGCAGCGATGGAATGCAGGGCGACGACGGCGTCAAGTTGTTGCCCCAGCGACAGCGGAATGGTTTCCAGGCTGAGCTGGCCGGCGTCGATCTTGGAAAAGTCGAGGATGTCGTTGAGGACGCGCAACAGGTTGTCGCCGGAGGATTTCACCCAGGTCAGGTATTCGCGCTGCTCGGCGGTCAGTTCGGTGGCCAGGGCGAGATCGGTCATGCCGAGAATGCCATTCATCGGCGTGCGAATCTCGTGGCTCATCGTCGCCAGAAAGGCCGCCTTGGCCTTGGCACCGGCTTCGGCAGCCTTGACCAGTTCGACCTGCTGGGCATGCGCTTCGGTGAGTTCGGCCACTCGTTCGGCAATAGCGCGCGACATGGCGTTGAAGGTGACACCGAGTCGGCCGATCTCGTCGCGCCCTTCGTGCGCTGGCGGTGGGGTCAGGTTGCCGGCGCGCACAGCTTCGCTGGCGCGAGCGAGTTCGCCCAGATGGCGGGTCAGGAAGTAACCGAGCAGGCCCATCAGGCCGGCAGAAAGCAGGATTTCGATGGCCGCGATGCCAATACCCTGAGTGAAGAGCTGGGCATGAGCGGTGCGGATTTGCGACAGGTCGAGGCCGAGGTGCAAGGTGCCGAGCTTTTGGCCGTAGCTGACGATCGGCGTTGCAATGTCATAGCGCGGCTTCTGCTTCTCGTCATCGAAGATTTTCAGTTTTGCGTCGGGTGCCGGCAGCGGCATCGAGTTCGGCCAGCCGCTGCTGGCCAGTCGCTTGCCGTCGTTACCCGAAACGGCGAGATAAACGATTCCGCCAACCGCTGCACTTTCGTCGAGCACCGCCTGCACGGTCGCGTAGTCGCGCTGGGCCAGCGGAGCGACGATGGCCGCGGAGAGGACCGGGACGATTTCCTCCACATGCGTCTTCGCTTGCTGGCCCATGTGATCGGTCAACAGCCGCAAGCTGTTGGCAACGAGCAAGGTCAGCATGACCGCTTCGACAATGATGGCGACCGTCAACAGGCGGCCGCGCACCGAATGCAGCGGGGAAAACCACTCTTTCATTTATTTTCCGAGGATGAGCTGACGGGTTTCGGCAGCATAGGGTTCCATCGCTTCAAGTTCGCGCGTGCGCAGCTTGCGGTAGCCGTCGAGCTTGTTCTGCTCGAAATACTGCTTGCCTTCCGGAGAGGCGGCAAAGGACCACAAGGCCTTGTCGATGATGTTCAGGCGGCTGGTCCACCGCTTGTTCAGCATGTAAACGCGGCCAGCCATCGATTCGCTTTCGGCCACGATGCGCAGCTGCTCACGCTGATCGGCCGGCAGTTTCTGATAGTTGGCCAGCGAGGTGAAGGCGGCACTGGCCTCGCCCGAGAGGACCAGGCGGCTGACGCTGTCCGCGGCCGAAACGTAGCGCACATTGATCTCGGGAACCTTCTGCGTCTTCAGCCAGTGCAGGCCCCACAGCGTCACCAGCGAGGTCGGCGACAGGCCCAGTACGGTCGTCCCTTTCAGGTCGGCGGCGCTGCGAATCTTGCTGTCCTTGGGAACCAGGGCGACTGCCTTGAAGTCCGCCTGATAGGTCAGTAGCGGCAAGTAGCCGGCATCGGTCTGATAGAGGCGGGCCTGGTGCCCGGTGGTGATCGCCAGATCGTATTCCTGATTCAGCGCGCGCTTGGCGAACTCCGTGAAATCAGGGGCGGTCTGCACCTCGACCGACTGCTTCAGTACCGCTTCGAGGTGGCGGCGTAGCGGCTGATACATCTCCAGAATGACCCGGGCGCTGGTGTGCGGTGCGACGCCGAGCACGAAAGGGGTGGGCTCGGCCGCGCTGACCGGCAGGGTCGCCACAGCCAGCAAAACACCCCATGCGCAGCGCAGGAATATGCGTCGCATGCTCTTCTCCAAAAACTTATATTTTTATAGTTTTTGCTTAATTATTCAATTTGTCCAGTGCTTCCTGCAGTTTGCCCGGCTCGTCGAGGCGCAGGATCCTGCGGACATGGGGGGCCAGTTCGCTGACATCCGATTTGAGCACCCGGTTCTTGACCTTGAGAATCTGGGCCGGGTGCATGGAGAAGGTGCGTAGCCCCATGCCGAGCAGCAGGCGGGTGAGGTCGGGGTCGCCGGCCATTTCGCCGCAGACGGACACGGGAACATCTGCTTTTTCAGCACTGCTGAGGGTATGGGCCAGCAGCATCAGGACGGCCGGGTGCAGCGGATCGTACAGGTTGGCCACCTGTTCGTCCGAGCGGTCGATGGCCAGCGTGTACTGAATCAGGTCGTTGGTGCCGATCGACAGAAAATCGAGGCGGCGCAGGAAGAGGCCGATGGCCAGGGCGGCGGCGGGAATTTCGATCATGCCGCCGACCGGGATGTTCTCATCGAAGGCGATCTTCTCGCCGCGCAGGCTGGACTTGGCCTGCTCGATAGCGGCCAGCGTCTGGTCGATTTCGTGGGCATGCGCCAGCATCGGGACCAGAATCTTCACCGGCCCGTGCTTGGAGGCGCGCAGGATGGCACGCAACTGGATCTGGAACATGCGCGGCTCGGCCAGCGACAGGCGGATGGCGCGGCGACCGAGCGCCGGGTTGGTCTTGACCCGATCGAGGGCGGTGGCTTCCGGATTCAGGTCCTTGTCGGCGCCGAGGTCGAAGGTACGGATGGTGACTGGTCGGCCGCCCATGCCCTTCACCACCTTCTTGTAGGCCTCGTATTGCTCGTTCTCGTCCGGCATGTCGCCGCGGTCGAGGAAGAGGAATTCGGTACGGAACAGGCCGACGCCTTCGGCGCCGGATTCGAGCGCGACCGGTACGTCGCCCGGCAACTCGATATTGGCCTGAAGCTGGATCTCCATCCCGTCGATGGTTTCCGACTTGGCGGATTTCAGGCGCTTGAGCTTGGTCTTCTCCAGCTCGATCTGTTCCTTGCGGAGCTGGTACTCCTCAAGAACCCGCGGATCGGGATTGACGATGACGACGCCGCGCAGGCCGTCGACGATCAATTGCTCGCCATCGCGGATCATCGCGCGGGCAGTTTCCAGGCCGAGCACCGACGGGATTGCCATGCTGCGGGCCAGGATCGCGGTATGCGAGGTAGCGCCGCCGACGTCGCAGATGAAGGAGGCGAAGCGGTGCTCCTTGAAGGCGATGGTGTCGGCCGGCGACATGTCGTGGGCGACAACGATCAGCGAATCTTCCTTCGAACTCTTCGCTGCCTTCAACTTGGCCCGACCGGGGTGGCCGAGCAGTTCCTTGATGACGCGCTCGACCACCTGCACGACGTCGAACTTGCGCTCGCGCAGGTAGGGATCGTCGAACTGTTCGAACTGGTCGACCAGGTGCTCCATCTGCTGCACCAGTGCCCATTCGGCGTTGCAGCGGCGCTCGCGGATGATTTCGCGGGGTTTGTCGACCAGTTCCGCGTCTTCCAGGAACATGCTGTGGATGTCGATGAAGGCGGCGAGCTCGGCCGGAGCGTGCTCGGTAGTTTCCTTCATCTGCTTGAGTTCGTTCCTGACGGCCTGCACGGCAGCGTCGAAGCGCTCGATTTCCTTGTCGACCATGCGCGGCGCGACAGTCAGGTGACCGACTTCCAGCGTCGCATGCGACATCAGCATCGCCTTGCCGATGGCGATGCCGCCCGAAACGCCGAGACCGTGCAGGGTAAAGCTCATGGGGCTTATTCTCCCTCGCCGAAGTAGTCGGCAATCAGGGCGAGCAAGGCTTCCATGGCCTCGGCCTCGTCGGCGCCGTCCGTTTCCAGCGTGACCGTCGAGCCCTTGCCGGCGGCCAGCATCATGACGCCCATGATGCTCTTGGCGTTGACCCGGCGGGTGCCTTTGCTCATCCAGACTTCGCACTTGTACTTGCCGGCCAGCTGGGTCAGCTTGGCCGAAGCGCGGGCGTGCAGCCCGAGTTTGTTGATGATCTGTGTTTCCTTGGTCAGCATGTCAGCGTTCCAGCAAGTTGAGGATGCCATCGCGGCCGCCGTCGCGGGCGCGAATGAGCACAGTTTGGAGGTCCTTGTCGCGATAGGTCAAGGCGCGGAGCAACATCGGGAGATTCGCCCCGGTCAAGCCTTCGATGCGGCCAGGCTCGAGGAGTTTCAAGGCCAGGTTGGCCGGGCTGGCGCCGTAGACGTCGGTCAGCACCAGCACACCGTTGCCGCCATCGACCAGCTGCAGCATGGATTTGGCCAGCGGCAGCATGTCGAGCGGGTCGTCCTGCGCCGACATGCCCAACTGGTTGAGCAACGGCGGACGCTTGTTCAGCACATGGCAGGCGTTCTGGACGAGCGCTTCGCCATAGCTGCCGTGAGTGATAAGCAGGATCCCGATCATGCTCGGGATTCTAGCCTGCGAAATCTGGCAAATCTACTTTCGACTGACAATAAATATGCCGGCGACAACCAAGCCAGCGCCGACCATCTGGTGCAGTGAAATGTGCTCTTCGAGCAGCCACCAGCCGAAGCCGATGGTCAGCATCGGCCCGATCATGCCGTAGAGAGAAGCTCGCCCGGCACCGAGGTGGCGGATGGCCGCCGATTGGGCGAACACGGGAATGACCGTGGCGATGGCGGCCATGGCCAGCCCCCAGCCATAGACCGGCAGCGGCTGGATGAAGGCGGTCAGGGGCTGGGCGACGGCGAAATGCAGCAGCGTTACCGCCGACGAAACCAGCGAGGCCAATGCCGAGAAGCGCAAGGCGCCGAGGCGCGAGATCATAGGCGCGCTGCCTGAGATGTAGAGCGCGTAGGAAACGCTGGAGCCGAAGACGAGCAGGCCGCCGATCAGCACCGAGTGCGCATCGCCGAGGCCGAGATCGTGGGCGAAGGCGAAGCCGATGCCGGTGTAGCAAAGCACGATGGCCAGCCCTTCGCGGCGGGTGAATTCCTTGCCCTGGAAGAAGACACCGATCAGGATGGTCAGCGTCGGGTAGGTGAACAGGATCAGGCGTTCGAGGCCGGCCGAGATATAGGCCAGGCCCCAGAAATCGAGAATGCTGGCGCCGTAGTAGCCGAGGCAGCCGAGGATGACGAGGCGCAGCCAGTCGCCCCGGCTGAGGGCAGCTCCGGCTCTCTGCTGGGCTAGCCCGACCCACAGGAAGACCGGCAGCGAAAAGCCCATGCGTAGGGCCAGCAGGGTGATCGCATCGACGCCATACGGGTAGGCGAGCTTGACGAAGATGGCCTTCAACGAGAAGCCCAGCGCGGCGATCAAGGCCAACCAGGCACCCCAGGCGTTCGATTTTTCCAAAGCCGTTCTCTGGTGAATTGTTATGGATGCCATTGAATACGGCCTTCGGCGCCGGATCAATTGGTATTATTCAAAGCCAGCGTTCGATATGGACGAAACCATGCGCTACGACCTTCCCGACCTGCGGCTCGTTGCCGCCATCGCCGACAGCGGCAGCCTGACCCGTGCCGCCGAGCAGGTGCATCTGGCACCCTCCTCGGCCAGCCATCGCCTGACCCAGCTTGAAGCCGCCCTCGGCGTGCCGTTGTTTCAACGCCATGCGCGGGGGCTAACGCCGACGCCGGCCGGCGAGTCGCTGTTGCGCCATGCCCGCCAGGTCTTCGCCCAGCTCGAACAGATGCATGCCGACCTGGCGTCCTACGCCAGCGGCGTGCATAGCCAGGTGACGGTGTTCGCCAACACCAACGCCATCAACTGCTTTTTGCCGGAAGACCTGGGCGATTTCCTGCGCGAGCACCCGCATGTGCGCGTCAGCCTGGAAGAACAGCCCAGTCCGGCCATCGTCCAGGCCGTGGCCAGCGGCCAGGTGGAAATCGGCGTGGTGGCGGCCGAGGGCACCTTCGGCGAACTGGAAACCCTGCCCTACCGGCGCGACCGCCTGGTGCTGGTGGTGCCGGCCGGGCACCCGCTGGCCGGGCGCGACGAAGTCGCCTTCGCCGAAGTGCTGGGCGAACCTTTCGTCTGCCTGCACGCCGGCAGCGCCATCCACACCTTCATGATGAACCACGCGGCGCGACTCGGCGGGCGGCTCGACGTGCGCATCCAGGTGCGCAGCTTCAATGCGGTGTGCCGCATGGTGGCCGCCGGCGTCGGGATCGGCATGGTGCCGCGCTCTGCTGCGGTGCACGGCCTGAAAACGGTAAAAATCAGCGACCCCTGGGCCCCGCGTGACCTGCAACTTTGCGTGCGCTCGCGTGCCGCGCTGTCGCCGGCGGCACTGGCCCTGCTCGATCACCTTGCCGACAAGGGCCGCCAGGCTGGCGAGCCGTCTTAATTGGTCAGGCGCGCCTTTTCGTATTCGGAATAAGGCTGGCGATTGATCCGGCCCAGGCAATCGTCCCACTCGCTCGGCGGCAGCTTGCGGCACTGCTGTTCGGCGCTGATACGGCCGCCTTCGTAGAGATTCTGGCAGCCGCCGAGAATGAGCAGGCCGCAGGTCAGGAGGATGAGGCGCATGGTCGGAACTTTCACGGAAGACCGTGGCATTTTGCCCGCGTTCCGCTGAACGGGAAATCAGGGGGGCGGGCGCCGCTCGGTGGCCTCGTCTTAGAGCGGGCGTTTGACCGTCAAAGCGCCGCGAATCTGCCCCTTGGCGTAGCCGGTGGCCTGGTCGTGCGGATAGCTTTCCTTCAGCTTGGCCTGCAAGGCGGGGTCGAGCGATTCGGCCGGGCCGTGGCACTTCAGGCAGACGTCGCCGACCGGCAGCGCCTTCATGTAGCGCAGCACCGGCTTGCCGTCGATGCTGACGATCTCGCTCTTTTCCAGCGTCTCGATCTTTTCGCCGTTGGCGGCGCGGATGTTGAAATCGGCCAGCTGGCGGACTTCCCACAAGTCCGGCGTACCGCGCTCGGCATTGCGCGTTTTCAGGCTGACGCGGCGGATATCCCAGCCGGTTTCCTGGCGCTTGGCCTTGATCAGTTCCGGCGCCTGTTCCTTGCACACCGGAATCGCCCCGGCCACGCCCTTTTCGGCGACGGCTTCCTGCATGGCGTTGACCACCTTGGGCACGACCGGCAGCACGGTCTTCTTGGTGTCGGCGGTCAGGGCCGCCAGGTCTTGGGCAAAAGCCGGCAGGGCAGCGGCGAGCAGGCTGAGGGCGAACAGGGGTTTCATGGCGGTGCTTTCTATAAATTAGAAAACGCTAATGTTACCCCTGTTTTTCCCGAGCGTCATGTTGCCGGCGTCAGCCAGTCGCCATGCTGCACATCCTCGCCGCGCACCGCGGCGAAATAGGCCTGCTGTATGCGGCAGGTGATCGGTCCGGGGCGGCCGTCGCCGATGCGTCGGGCGTCGACTTCAACCACCGGCGTGATTTCCGCCGCCGTGCCGGTGAAGAAGACTTCGTCGGCGCAATAGACCTCGTCGCGCGTCAGGCGCTTGGCGCGCACGCTCAGGCCGGCCTCATGGGCCAGCGTGGCGACGGTGCGGCGGGTGATGCCGTCGAGCGCCGAGGTCGTTTCCGGCTCCAGCAATTCGCCGTCGCGCACGATGAAGAGGTTTTCGCTGGAGCCTTCCGCCACGTAGCCCTCCGTGTCGAGCAGGATCGCCTCGTCGTAACCGTCGCGCCGTGCCTCGCGCACCGAAAGAATGGAATTGGCGTAGGCCGAGATCGCCTTGGCGCGGCACATCTGCACATTAGGGTGATGCCGGGCGTAGGACGACACGCGCACGCGGATGCCGGCTTGCAGCGCCTCGCCGCCGAGGTAGGTGCCCCACGGCCAGGCGGCGACCATCACATGCGTCTTGGCGCCGGCCGGGTCGACACCCAGTTTCTCGTCACCAAGAAAGACCAGCGGCCGTACGTAGGTGCTATTCAGCCCATTGCGCGCCACGACTTCGCGGCAGGCCTCGGTGAGCGTGGCGCGATCGAAGGGCAAATCGATGGCCAGGATGCGGGCGGAATCCTCCAGCCGGCGCAGATGCTCGGGCAGGCGAAAGAGCGCCGGGCCGGCCGGCGTCTCGTAGGCGCGGATGCCCTCGAAGCAGCCGTAGCCGTAATGCAGCGTGTGGGTGAGCACAGAAACCTTGGCCTCGGACGCGGGCAGCCATTGCCCGTCCAGCCAGATGAGACTGTTGCGGTCTTGCATGGGGTTCTCCTCGAAAGATGGCGATGCGTTGCGTTGTGCAGCGAACGAAGCCGCGAGGGGTGAGCGGCGGGGGCGTCGGACAGCCGATGCCGGGTAGGCGGGCCGGGTAACGCCAAGGAGCGGTGAGGAGAGAATGCCGCGCCCAATGAACGCTCTCAAACGAATTGAGCGTGATTTAGATGAATAAAATTAATGTGAGTGGTCCGGTGGAGGGCAAGGCGGCTAACCCGGTTTTTGCCCGTTTTGGCGTGTGCACCGCAGCAGCCAGCGGATGAAGTCCATGATCGCCGGTTTTTCCTGAACGGCGGGTGGCGCGACGATGTAGAAGCTGCGATCCGGGCAATCTTCGGCGAAGGGGCGCACCAGCCGGCCCTCGGCGAGGTAGGGCTGGGCCAGCGTCGCCGCCATCAGCGCGACGCCGTGCCCGGCGACGGCAGCTTCGAGCATCAGCAAGGCATCCTCGTAAGTCGGCCCGCTCGCCGGTTCCGGCCGGCGCAACCCAGCGGCGGCGAACCAGCGCGACCACGAGAGCAAGGGGTGACGCAGCAGGCGCACGCCGTCGAGATCGGTCGGCGCCTGCAAGTTCGCTGCCAGCGCCGGCGAACAGACGGGGAAAACGCGCTCCTCGAAGAGCTTCCAGGCCAGCAGTCCCGGCCATTCCTCCTCGCCGTAACGCAGGCCGAGGTCGGCCTCGCCATTGAGCAGCGGCCCGAGACCGGTCGCCGTGCCGAGCGTGAATTCAAGATCGGGATGGCGTTGTTGATACTCCGCCACCCGTGCCACCAGCCACTTGCTGCCCAAGGCCGGCGCGGCCGAAATGCGCAGCCGCTCAAGGCTCGGGGCGCGCAGCACCGCGCTCGCCTCATCCAGCCGCAACAGCGCCTCACGCACCACTGCCAGATAACGCCGTCCCGCCGCCGTCAGCACCACCGCCCGATGCCGCCGCTCGAACAGCGGCTGGCCGAGGTGTTCCTCCAGTTGCTTGATGCGATGACTGATCGCCGACGGCGTCAGATGCAAAGCCTCCGCCGCCGCCAGAAAGCTGCCGAGACGAGCGGCGGCTTCGAAGGCGGGGAGCGTGTGGAGAGGTGGTAGGTCGTGCATGAGGAGGTGGTAGTTTCAGCGACCGGTCATCCTGTAACGCCAGGGGCGCAACAAATGACATTTGTATACCACCAGGTCAGGAAAGCGTCGATCAATGCATATTCGATCAGTACGCAGCCAATAGACATTGAAATCCAGACGAACAGGCGAAGTTCCGCCCACTTGTCTTCCAAATAGCGGTTCCGGATGAAGGACCAAAGGTCCGGCGTTAACCAGAAACGAATCGCTTCACCCAGGCCGTCCAGATCACCGAAAAGTACTCGCAAAAACCAGCGATACAGGGGCCAATTAGCGCCTATCAACAACACGGCCAGTATCGGATGAGTGGAGAGATCGGGCAGGTGGATTTGCATCGGCCGAGCAGGGCGTGACAGACGCGCTCAACGTTCGCTGAGCGCCAGTTGAATACCCAAACCGGCGAAAACGGTGGCGAATCCTCGTCTCAACCAGCCCTGGACGCGAGGTGAATCGATGACGGCAGTACGAAACAAGTGGGCAAGCAGCCCGTAAATGACAAAGACCGCGAAAGTCATCGCCATGAATACGCCACTCAGGGTGATGAGTTGGAGCAAGGCTGGGCCGGCGCTAGGTTGGACGAACTGGGGCAGGAAAGCCAGGAAGAACAAGGTCAGCTTTGGGTTCAGGATGTTGAGCAGGAAGGCTTTGACGATCAGTTCAGTCGAACTTTTGGGGGATGCGCTCCGATCGACACTGAAGCCGGAGGTGTCCCGCCAGGTAGCCCAGGCCAGATAGAGCAGATAGGCCGCACCGGCGTAGCGCAGCATTTCGAACGCCAAGGCGCTGGTGTGCATCAAGGCCGCCAGGCCGAAGACGGTTGCCAGCAAATGGGGAACAATGCCCAGGGTGCAGCCCAAGGCGGCGAAGGCGCTGGCGCTGCGGCCTTGGGTCAGCCCGACTGAAACCGTGAAAATGACCCCGGTGCCGGGAATGAGCACCACGATTAATGCCGTAATGAGGAATTCCGTGGTGATCATTGACTTTCTCCTCAGCCCTTACCGCCGCCCACCCAAAATTGACCCCAGCACCCCACGCAGGATCTGCTTGCCGATTTCGCGGCCGACCGTGCCGGCCATGCCGCGGGCGGCGCTTTTGGCGGCGGCTTCGATCATGCCTTCGCGCTTGCCGCCCCGTGGGCCGGTGCTGCCGGTGAGGATTTCGCCGAGGCCACCGAACAGGCCGCCGCCGGATTCCTGCTGGGCCGGGGCCTGGCGCGGTTGTGGCGTGGGCGTCGGGCGTGGTTGGGCTTGTGCGCCGTTGTGGTTGCCCCAGTCGTTGGCGTCGAGCGGCGCGGAAGCACCGCCGGGTTTGGCCGGGGGTGCCGGAATAGCGCCGGGTGCCGGTTGAGCGGCCTTGGCGGTCTGGCCACGCAGCACTTCGTAGGCCGATTCGCGATCCACGGTTTGGCCGTAGGTGGCGAGCAGCGGGCTGGCCTGGATCATGGACTTGCGTTCGTCTGCGGTCAGCGGGCCGAGGCGCGAAGCGGGCGGGAAGATGATGCTGCGTTCAACCACATTGGGCCGGCCTTTTTCGTCGAGGAAGGAAACCAGGGCTTCGCCAACGCCGAGTTCGGTGATGGCCGTGGCGGCGTCGAACTTGGGGTTGGCGCGCATGGTTTGTGCGGCGGCCTGCACGGCCTTCTGGTCGCGCGGGGTGAAGGCGCGCAGGGCATGCTGGACGCGGTTGCCGAGCTGGCCGAGGATTTTCTCCGGCACGTCGAGCGGGTTCTGCGTGACGAAATAGACGCCGACACCCTTGGAGCGGATCAGGCGGACGACCTGCTCGACCTTGTCGGTCAGTGCCTGCGGCGCGTCGCTGAACAGCAGGTGGGCTTCGTCGAAGAAGAAGACCAGCTTGGGCTTGTCGAGGTCGCCGGCTTCCGGCAGTTGCTCGAAGAGTTCGGAGAGCAGCCAGAGCAGGAAGGTGGAATAGAGCGCCGGGGCCTGCACCAATTTTTCGGCGGCGAGCACGTTGATGACGCCGCGGCCGTTTTCGTCGACCTGCATCAGGTCGTGAATGTCGAGCATCGGCTCGCCGAAGAACTGGTCGCCGCCCTGCTGTTCCAGCGTCAGCAGGCCGCGCTGGATGGCGCCGATCGAAGCGGCGGAGACGTTGCCATACTCGGTGGTGAATTCCTTGGCGTTGTCGCCGACGTGCTGGACCATGGCGCGCAGGTCCTTGAGGTCGAGCAGCAGCAGGCCCTGGTCGTCGGCGATCTTGAAGACCAGTTGCAGTACGCCGGTCTGGGTGTCGTTCAGGTTGAGCAGGCGGGCAAGCAGCAGCGGGCCCATATCGGAAATGGTGGCGCGTACCGGGATGCCGTTATCGCCGAAGACATCCCAGAAGGCGACGGAGTTGGCGTAGGGCTGGAAGCCTTCGAGGCCGAGGTCGGCCACGCGCTTCAGGAGTTTTTCGGAAGGAATGCCCTCCGCACCCATGCCGGACAGGTCGCCCTTCACGTCGGCCATGAAGACCGGCACGCCGGCGTAGGAGAGGCGTTCGGCGATGGATTGCAGCGTGACGGTCTTGCCCGTGCCGGTCGCCCCGGTGATCAGGCCGTGGCGGTTGGCCATCTGCGGCAGCAGGGCGGGATAACCGTCTTCGGATTTGGCGAGGTAGAGGGGTTCGGACATGACACGGGACTCCGCTGAAAGTTATCCCGGCATTCTAGCAATGCTTGCGGCGGCACTTGGTGAAACAGGGTAAAGCAGCGGGTGCACCGCAGCCTGTCAGCAACGCGACAAGTTGCGGCGGGTCTACTCCACTTTGTTATGGGCGGCGCTCAACACTTCCGAGACGAATTCGCCGCGGGCGGTCGAGTTGTTTTCCTGTTGGTTGGCAGCGCACCAGGCGAAGAACTCGTCCGGGTCGATCAGGCATTCCAGCGCCATGACGCCGGAGCGTTGAAAATTGCGCCGGGCCGCCACTGCCATGGCTTTCCATTGCTCGAAGGTCGCTTCGAAAGCTTCCGGGTCGGTGGCGGTGGCTTTGACTTTGGCCCAGCTTTCCTCGGTGTACCAGGTGACGCCGATGACCATCTGGCGGCTGCGCTGTTTGGCTCTCAGACTTTGATAAAGGTTCGGCTTTCTCATTGTGTAGTGTCGTTCGGAACGGAAAACGGGGTTCATAAGCAACAAGCACACCCAATTTGCCCCGGCTTTGCCGGTAAAAGCACGCCAGCCTGACGAGAAGGCCGCCGCCGGGTAAAATCTCGCCTTCTTCGTTATTTGCATTCAGGGAATCATCATGGCCGGACACTCCAAATGGGCCAATATCCAGCACCGCAAGGGTCGTCAGGACGAAAAGCGCGGCGCTGCGTTCTCCAAGATCGCCAAGGAAATCACCGTGGCCGCCAAGATGGGCGGCGGGGATGTGAGCTTCAATCCGCGCCTGCGTGTGGCGGTCGACAAGGGCAAGGCGGTCAACATGCCCAAGGACAAGATCGACACCGCGATCAAGAAGGGCACGGGCGAACTGGAAGGCGTCGATTACGTCGAGGTTCGCTACGAGGGCTACGGCGTCGGCGGTGCGGCGATCATGGTCGATTGCCTGACCGACAACAAGACCCGTACCGTGGCCGAAGTGCGCCATGCTTTCTCCAAGCACGGCGGCAACATGGGCACCGACGGTTGCGTGGCCTTCCAGTTCAAGCACTGTGGCCAGATGATCTTCGCCCCGGGAACCGATGAAGGCGCACTGATGGACGCCGCCATCGAAGCCGGTGCCGAGGACGTGAATACCAACGACGACGGTTCGATCGAAGTGATCACCGGCCCGGCCGATTTCCTCAACGTCAAGGACGCGCTGGAAGCCGCCGGCTTCAAGCCGGAATTCGCCGAAGTGACGATGAAGCCGGAAGGCGAAAACGTCTTCACCGGCGACGATGGGGTCAAGATGCAGAAGTTGCTCGACGCGCTGGAAGGCCTCGACGACGTGCAGGAAATCTACACCACCGCCGTCATCGAAGACTGAGCGTTCGGCGGCGCTTCCCGCTTTGGGGAGCGGCCGCCCCTGCCTGGCCTGTTGCAGTCAAAGGAGTGTTCGTGAATCTTCGCCCGTTTGCCCTTGCCCTGTTCTCGGCCACGCTTAGCTGCTCAGCGCTGGCCGCCCAATTGGCTTGCCCCGATCTCGCCGCGGCCGTCCAGGTGAATGCCTGCCCAACCGAGGAGGAGCTCAAGTTCACCTATACCGCCTTTTGCAGCGACAACGCCAAGGCCTATGCCAGGGAAACCGATTCCTGCCTGCGTTACCAGGATTACCGCCAGATGAAGAACACGGCGCTGTGGGAAGCGAAGGATGGCGAGTTTTCCGGCTACATTTCCTGCGACCTGCCGGCGGACAAGGTCAAGGCCTTGAAGGCGACCGGCATGAAGATCGAGCGCCAGGGTAAGTTGACCAAGGTGGTTTGCAGCTACCCCGGCGGCGTCAATTTGAGCTACCGGACCAAGGAAGGCTGCGCTGTCGATAACGACAAGGCGTGTAGCGCCAACGTCGCAAATTGCCGGGCCACTTGCAACTGAGTCGGGCTGTGTCGGTCGCGGGTGGCAGTCGGGAGCGGCCATGAGTCTGCCCGTCATCATCGACATCGAAGCGTCGGGGTTCGGCAGCGGCAGCTATCCGATCGAAGTCGGCTATTTCACGCCGGATGGCAACTCCTATTGCAGCCTGATCCTACCCGAGCCGGGGTGGACGCATTGGGACCCTTCGGCCGAGCAGGTGCACGGCATCAGTCGTGAAATCCTGCTGGCCAAAGGACGGCCGGCGGTCGAGATTTGTCTCGACCTCAATACCGCCCTGCGCGGGCAGACCATTTACTGCGATGCCTGGGCCTACGATTACGTCTGGTTGTCCAAGCTCTACGACGCGGTCGAGTTGTTTCCGACCTATCACCTGAAGGATTTGCGCGAACTGCTGGCCGAGTGCGAGCAATCGCTCTGGCACGGCCTGCGCAGCGAAGTGGAAAAGCGCCTGGCCTTGCGCCGCCACCGCGCGAGCGGCGATGCCCGTACCATCTTCGAAACCTACAACGAGGCGCGCAAGCGCTGCAAACCCGACTGGATCGTTTGACCATGCAGCGAGCCTATCCCCTGCTCTTCGTCTTCCTGTGGAGCACAGGCTTCATCGGCGCCAAGTACGGCCTGCCCTACGCTGAACCGCTGTCTTTCCTGCTGACGCGCTACGGCTTCGTCATCGGCCTGATGTTGCTGATCGCACTGGCGACGCGGGCGCCGTGGCCAAAAGAGGCGCGGCAGTGGCTGCATATCGGCGTTTCCGGCGTGCTGGTCCATGCCTTCTACCTTGGCGGCGTCTTCGTCGCCATCAAGCATGGTCTGCCGGCCGGGGTAACGGCGCTGGTCGTCGGCACGCAGCCTTTGCTGACGGCGGTGGGCGCCGGCTGGCTGCTTGGCGAGCGAGTGAGCGCTCGCCAATGGGGCGGTCTGGCGCTGGGTTTTGTCGGCGTCGTGCTGGTCGTTTCCGGCAAGTTCGGCGAGGCGCCCCTGGGGCCGATGCTGCTGCCGGCCATCGTCGCCCTGCTCGGCATCACGGTCGGCACGCTGTACCAGAAGCGTTTCTGCGCCAAGTTCGATCTGCGCACCGGCTCGGTCATCCAGTTCGTGCCGACGGCCATCGTGACGGGGATCGCCGTGGCGGCCTTCGACGGTTATCACGTCGAATGGACGGGCGAATTCGTCTTTGCCTTGGGCTGGCTGGTACTGGTCCTGTCGATTGGCGCCATCAGCCTGTTGAACCTGCTGATCCGCAGCGGCAGCGCGGTCAATGTGGCCAGCCTGTTCTACCTGACGCCGTTGTGCACGGCGCTGATCGCCTGGCTGGTTTTTGGCGAAAAACTGACGTACACCGCAGCAATTGGCATGGCGCTGGCGGTGAGCGGTGTTTATCTGGTGGCGAAGCCGAAATGAGCGGAACACGTATCCTCGGCATCGATCCCGGTTTGCGCGTGACCGGTTTTAGCTTCGGCCGCGGGCCAAGCCCGCTTAACCGGCTGCGCCGGTTAGCCTGCGCTGAAGCCGACCACGCGCGGCATGTTGGGAGTTTCCAATGACTGCGCCCCGAATTCTCGGCATTGACCCCGGCTTGCGCGTGACCGGCTTTGGCGTCATCGAGAAGCATGGCAACCAGCTGGTCTACGTGGCTAGCGGCTGCATCAAGTCGAACGACAAGCAATCGCTGCCGGAGCGGATCGGTACGCTGTTCGCCGGCATCAGCGAGGTGATCTCCACCTACCGGCCGGATCAGGCGGCGATTGAGAAGGTGTTTGTGAACGTCAATCCGCAATCGACGCTGCTGCTCGGTCAGGCGCGCGGGGCGGCGATCAGTGCGCTGGTGCATGGTGGACTGCCGGTGGCGGAATACACGGCGCTGCAGGTCAAGCAGGCGGTGGTCGGCCACGGCAAGGCGGCCAAGGAGCAGGTGCAGGACATGGTCGTCCGCCTGCTCGGCCTGGCTGGCGCGCCGGCGGCCGATGCGGCCGATGCGCTGGCCTGCGCCATCGCCCACGCGCATGGCGGGCAGGGTTTGGGGGCCTTGGCGACGGCCGGGTATCGCGTTCGCGGCGGGCGACTGATAGGATGATAACCTGTGTGAAAATACAGTACTTTTTCCAGAAAGAGATTGCCCCGAAATGATCGGACGATTGACCGGCATCCTCGCCGAAAAGAATCCCCCGCAGATCGTGCTCGACGTCAATGGCGTCGGCTACGAGCTGGATGTGCCGATGAGCACCTTCTACAATCTGCCGGCGGCGGGCGAGAAGACCAAGTTACTGACCCATTTCGCGGTGCGCGAGGACGGGCATTTTCTCTACGGCTTCCTGACCGAGGCCGAGCGCTTTGCCTTCCGCCAGTTGCTGAAGGTGTCCGGCATTGGCGCGCGCACGGCGTTGTCGGTGCTGTCCGGCATGTCGGTGAACGATCTGTCGGCGGCGGTGGCGCAGCAGGAGTTGGGCCGGCTGATCAAGATTCCCGGCATCGGCAAGAAGACCGCCGAGCGCCTGTTGCTCGAATTGAAGGGCAAGCTGGCCGACGCCACCGGCATTTCGCTGACGGCTGCGGTGGACGACGCCAAACAGGATATTTTGAACGCCCTGCTGGCGCTCGGTTACAACGAGAAGGAAGCGGCTTCGGCAATGAAGCAACTGCCGGCCGATGTGAGCACCTCCGACGGCATCCGGCAGGCGCTCAAGCTGCTGTCCAAGGTCTGACATGCTGATCAGCGACGAGAACCCGAAACGCCTGGCGCAAGTCGCGCTGGTGGTGCTGCTGATCATCGGCTGCATCGCCGTGCTGCTGCCGTTCGTCGGCGCGGTGCTCTTCGCCCTGGTCGTCTGGGTCTGCACCTGGTCCTATTACTCCGAGAAGCTGCTGCCACGCCTCGGCGGGCGCGATACGCTGGGGGCTTCGCTGATGACGCTGGCGCTGGTGCTGGTCATGCTGGTGCCGATGATTTTCCTGGCCGGCTCGCTGGCCAACGGCGCCGACAAACTGGTCGCCTTTGTCAAACCTTACATCGAGCAAGGCCTGCCGGCCGATGCGCCCACCTGGCTGAGCGGTATTCCCTTTGTCGGCAGCGAGATCGATAGCACCTGGCACCGGCTGGCCGGCAACCGCGAGGAATTGAATGCCCTGCTCAAGCAACTGGCCGGGCCGGCGCGGCAACTGGTCGTCTCGCTCGGCGCCATCGCGGCCAATGGCCTGCTGCAGCTGGCGCTGGTGCTGTTTGTTGTCTTCTTCCTCTATCGCGATGGTGCTGCCCTGAGCGAGGCGCTGTACACGGCTGCCCGCAAGTTGGGCGGCGATCTGGGCGAAGAAATGCTGGACAAGGCGAGCGGTACGGTGGTCGGTGTCATGCTCGGCATCGTCGGCACGGCGGCGGCGCAGGCCACGGTGGCGATGCTTGGCTTCCTGATCGCCGGCGTACCGGGGGCGGTGCTGCTCGGTTGCGCCACCTTTTTCCTGTCGATGATCCCGATCGGCCCGCCGCTGATCTGGGGCGGTGCGGCGGCCTGGCTCTACGGCCAGGGCGATACCGGCTGGGCCGTGTTCATGGTGCTTTATGGCCTGTTCGTCATCAGCAGCATCGACAATTTCGTCAAACCCATCCTGATCGCCCGCGGCGCCGGCCTGTCCATCCTGCTCATCGCCCTCGGCGTGCTGGGTGGCGTACTGGTCTTCGGCTTCATTGGCATCTTCCTCGGGCCAGTGCTGCTGGCGCTCGGCCAGATGCTGTTCCAGCGCTGGGTGCGCGAGGAGGCAAACGCATGATCGAAACCGACAAGCTGGTCGCTTCTGACCGCATCATCGCGCCGCAAAGCAAATCGGCTCAGGAAGAAGCGCTCGAGCGCGCCCTGCGCCCCAAGCGCCTGGTCGACTACACCGGCCAGGTCAAGATTCGCGAGCAGCTCGAAATCTTCATCCACGCCGCCAAGAAGCGCAGCGAGGCGCTCGACCATGTGCTGCTCTTCGGCCCGCCGGGCCTCGGCAAGACCACGCTGGCCCACATCGTCGCTGCCGAAATGGGCGTCAACCTGCGCCAGACCTCAGGGCCGGTGCTGGAACGGGCCGGCGACCTGGCCGCCATTCTGACCAACCTCGAACCGCACGACGTGCTGTTCATCGACGAAATCCATCGTCTCAGCCCGGTCGTCGAGGAAATCCTCTACCCGGCGCTGGAGGATTTCCAGATCGATATCATGATCGGTGAAGGTCCAGCCGCCCGCTCGGTGAAGCTTGATCTGCCGCCCTTCACGCTGGTTGGGGCGACGACCCGCGCCGGTATGCTGACCAACCCGTTGCGCGACCGTTTCGGCATCGTCGCCCGGCTGGAGTTCTATAACGCCCAGGAATTGCAAAGCATCGTCAGCCGCTCGGCCACCTTGCTCAACGCGCCCATCGATCCCGACGGCGCGCTGGAAATCGCCAAGCGCTCGCGCGGCACGCCGCGCATCGCCAACCGCCTGCTGCGCCGCGTGCGCGACTACGCCGAGGTAAAAGCCGATGGCAACATCACGCGCGACATCGCCGACAAGGCGTTGCACATGCTCGACGTGGACCCGGCCGGCCTCGACCTGATGGACCGCAAGCTGCTGTCGGCGGTGATCGACAAGTTCGGTGGCGGCCCGGTCGGCGTCGACAATCTGGCGGCTGCCATCGGCGAAGCCCGTGACACGATCGAGGATGTGCTGGAGCCTTATTTGATCCAGCAGGGCTATCTGCAACGCACCCTGCGTGGCCGCATTGCGACGCCAGCCATCTACCGCCACCTCGGGCTGGCCGAACCGGCCAGCGCGGTGGTGCGCGATCTGCTGGCCGACGAGTAAACTTAGACCCGGAAGCTGGCGACCGACGCCTTCAGTTGCGTGGCGAGCCCTTGCAGGCGCTGGGCGTCGGCCACGACATTCCTGACTGCGGCAGTGTTTTCCTCGTTCATCACCGCCACTTGCTCGACATTCTTGGCGATGACCTCGCTGGCCGAGGATTGCTCGCGCAAAGCGAGCGAAATCTCGTTGACCGCTTCGACGACGGCATTCGTCGCATCGTTGATGCGTGCCATGCTGTAGCCCGCTTCACTGGCCTTGCCGACGCTGTTGTTGACCCGCTTGGCACCGTCCTCAATGCCGGCAATAGCCTCGTTCGTCGTCGACTGTATGCCGTCGATCATGGTGGTGATTTCGTGGGTCGAGGTGGCCGTGCGCTCGGCCAGCTTGCGTACTTCGTCGGCCACCACGGCAAAGCCGCGTCCGGCTTCGCCGGCCCGAGCTGCTTCGATGGCAGCGTTCAGGGCCAGAAGGTTGGTCTGGTCGGCAATATCCTTGATCACATTGACGATGGTCGAAATCTGACGCGACCCCTCGCCCAGCTTTTCCACCATGGCGGCTGACTGATTGACCGACTCGGCACTGCGCTGCATGTCCGCAACCGCCTGGCTGACCGTCGTATTGCCTTGGGCCGAGAGATTTCCGGCATCAGTGGCCATTTCATTGACCGAGGTCGCACCGTCGGAGACATGTCGGATGCTGACCGTGATTTCCTCCAGCGTTGCGGCGATCGCCGAGGTTGCATCGTTCTGCTGCGAAACGCCGCCGGAGACGCGATCGGCCATTCGTACCAGATTGTCCGATGCCGCATTCAGAGCATCGGCACCCTGATGGATGTTGCGCACGATACCCTGCAGGCCGTCCCGCATCGTTGTCATGGCGGCCATTAGGCTCCGGGTGTCGCCGGGGGTGACGGGAATTTTCGTCAGCAGGTCGCCGGCAGCGATACGTCCGGCTGCCTCTGCCGCGGCCGTAGGCTCTCCGCCCAGCGGTTTGAGCACCATTTGCCGCAGCATCGCGAACATCATGCCAATCAGTACGATGCAGGCCAGCACTCCGACGGAAATGATGGTGACCATGCGCTTCTGGGCGATCGCCTCGACTTCCTGTTTTGGGTAGGCCGCCATGACCTTGAAGCCCCATGCCGGGAATTCATCGCGTTTGATGAACCAGCCGGTGTCGTTTTCCTGAAGCTTGCCGATCTGCTCGTCGGTGACGTGGGACGAGCGGAAGCGCACCTTGTTATTGGCATCGAGGATGGCCATGAAGCCGTTGTCGAGCAGGCGCGATTTCTCGATGGCTTGTTTCAGCGCCGCCATGTCGATCTTGTAGCCCACGTACCAGATACCGATCACGCTTCCCTGCGGGTCGCGGATTGGCTCGTAGCCGGTAAAAAAGGGATTGCCGAGAATATCGACGACGCCATAGAAAGGATTGCCGCTACGGATGGCGGCGATAGCCTTGCCCTTCGGGTCGAGTACGGTGCCGGTAGCCCGCTCGTTATCGCGTTTGACATTGGTCGACACACGAACGAAGTCATCCCCGTGTTTGACGAACAGGGTCGCCGTGCCGCCAACCACCTTGACCACGCCGTCCACCAGGTCGAAGTTGTTGGCCTGCGGGCGGCTGCCCAGCAACAGATTGGGAACGGTCTTGTCCTTCACCTGAACTGCCGGGCCAAGCGCTGCCGGGCCAAGCGCTTGGCCGCGCTCCATCAGTAGGCGCATGGCGCTCCGGGTCTGCTCGGTGACCAAGGCATCGGTTACCGCCAGTATTTGCAATGCCGCCTGCGAGCGGTCATCGGCATCGAGCACCATCTCGCCTTCGATCCGCTTGCTTTCCAGCGACGAGAAAAGGAGGGCGCCGCCCAGCACGACCAGAATGACGAACGCAGAGACAGGAACAATAAAGCGCGCTTGCAGGTTATTTTTGAACATTCCCACACCAATTTTGTGGTTTTTGTTATCTAAAGTATATACCCGATTGGAATCCGTGTTGAGGTCGGTCAACAGGTGCGCGGTATGATGCGTTAATCATGTTTCAATCATGGAGACGGCCCATGCGGAAAATCGCCCTTTTTGCCCTGTGCACCGCAGCAGTCAGCGCGGCGCACACGTTTTGCGGTTTCTACGTCGGCAAGGCCGATGCCAACCTGTTCAACGAGGCGTCGCAGGTCATCGTCGTGCGCGACGGCGACAAGACCGTGGTCAGCATGCTCAACGACTACAAGGGCGAACTGAAGGAATTTGCCGTCGTCGTGCCGGTGCCGACCGTGCTGCAAAAGGGTCAGATCAATGTCGGCGAGAAGAAGATTTTCGACCGCCTCGACGCCTATTCTGCGCCGCGTCTGGCCGAGTATTACGATTCCAACCCCTGCGAGCGCCGCCTCTACGAAATGCGCAAGGATGCCGTGCCTGCACCCATGGCCGCCGCCGGTGCGCCGCGTAGCAGCACCGCTCTCGGTGTCACCGTCGAAGCCAGCTACACAGTCGGCGAGTACGACATCGTGATCCTCTCCGCCAACCAGTCCGACGGCCTGGAAACCTGGCTGAAGCAAAGCGGCTACAAGATTCCGGCCAATTCGGCCAAGGCGCTGGCCCCCTACATCCGGCAGAACATGAAGTTCTTCGTCGCCAAGGTCAATCTGGCCGAGCAGGCGAAGACCGGCTACACCATGCTGCGCCCGCTGCAATTCGCCTACGAGTCCGAGAAATACATGCTGCCGATCCGCCTTGGCATGGCCAACGCGCGCGGCCCGCAGGACCTGATCATCTACATGCTGACCAAGAACGGCCGGGTCGAGACCAGCAACTACCGCACCGTGAAGCTGCCGGCCAACATGGATCTGCCGGTCTTCCTGAAGCAGGGCGACGAGTTCCGCAATTTCTACAAGGCCATGTTCGGCGAACAGGCGAAGAAGGAAGGCTATCGCGCCGTCTTCACCGAGTATTTCTGGGACATGAGCTGGTGCGACCCGTGTGCGGCCGATCCGCTGTCCACCGACGAACTGCGCCAGGCCGGCGTCTTCTGGGTGAACAGGCCGGAAGGCGATGTGCCACCGCCGGCTCCCCTGCCCGGCCGTGGTGGCATCATGCCGCGCCCGATGCCGGGCGGTGCGCAACCGGTGATGCTGACACGTCTGCATGTGCGCTACACCCCGGAAACCTTCCCGGAGGACCTGATGTTCCAGGAAACCAAGGACCGGCAAAACTTCCAGACCCGCTACGTTCTGCGTCACCCGGCCAAGGTAGAGCCGGACGCCTGCCCGGAAGCGAAGACCTACCTCGAAGGCGTGCGCAAACGCCAGGAGCAGGAGGCACAGCAGCTGGCGACGCTGACCGGCGGCGACATCAACGCCATCCGCAACAAGATGACCCTGCCGCCTGCACCGCCGAGCAAGCCTTGGTGGGATGGCCTGTGGGGTAACGGCGGCAAGTAAGCGTGATGCTGCGGTGGACGGGCCTCGATGCCCGTTTTTTCCAGATTGCCTTCCAGATCGTCCTGCTGACGGTCGGCGTACTGTTGCGTGATTTCAGCCTGCTGCCCTTGCAGATGGCGCTGGCCCTGGCCTCGGCGGCGCTGACGCAAGCCTTCTGGCTGCGCGTTTTTCGCCTGCACAACGTCGGCTACCTGAGTCCGCTGATCACCGGCTGTGGCCTGTCGCTGCTGCTGCGGGCCGATACGCTATGGGCGCATCCACTGATCGCCTGCCTGGCGATAAGCGGCAAGTTTCTTTTGCGCGTGCGCGGCAAGCATGTGTTCAACCCGGCCAATTTCGGCGTCTGCATCGCGCTGCTCGCCGTACCGGGCACCTGGGTGTCGCCGGGGCAGTGGGGCAACGATCTCGGTATCGCTATCTGGCTTATCGCGCTCGGGGCGACGGTGGCCGACCGCGCACGGCGCAATGATGCAGCCTGGCTGTTCCTCACCACCTTCCTCGGCTTGATCTTGCTGCGCCTGCTCTATCTCGGCCACGTGCCGACGCGCATGGTCGAAATCTTAAGCCATCAGGCCCTGAATGGCGCCTTGCTGCTCTTTGCCTTCTTCATGATTTCCGATCCGATGACCCTGCCCGATCGGCCCATGGCGCGTTGGCTGCACGTCATGCTCGTCGCCTTTGCCGGGTTTGCCTGGCAGTTCTTCAACTACCGGCCGAACGGTGCGCTTTGGGCTCTCTTCTATCTGGCCCCGCTGGTGCCGCTCTGGGATGCGATCTGGCCGGCAAAGCGTTATATCTGGCCGGGAAACATACCGTTACAAAACAATGTTGCAGCGCAAGGTAGAATCCCGGAATGAAATTCGAGCCGAATCCGAACGCCTTCACCATCCCGGTCCGCGTCTATTACGAGGACACCGATGCTGGAGGCGTCGTTTATTACGCCAATTATCTGAAGTTTTTCGAGCGTTGCCGCACCGAATGGATGCGGCAGGCCGGGCACGACCAGTCCAAGTTGGCGAGTGAACAACAGATTCTGTTCGTCGTGCGCAAGGCGCAGTGCGAATACCTGCGCCCGGCCCGGCTCGACGATCAACTGACGGTCGGCCTCGAAGTCGAAAAACTGACCCGTGTGCGCGTCGTTTTCCGTCAGCATGTGCGGCGCGGTGACGAGGAACTGGTCACCGGCACCGTCGAGATCGCCTGCGTCAGTTCGACCAACATGCGCCCCGCTTCCATCCCCGATTTCCTGTACGAGAAACTGGAATCCCTGAAATGAACGTCACCCAGGATCTGTCCATCCTCCACCTCATCCTGAACGCCAGCGCAGTGGTTCAGGCCGTCATGGCCCTGCTCGCCGGCGTTTCCTTCATGTCCTGGTACTACATCTTCATGAAGTGGTTCACCGTCAAGCAGGCGCGCGCCAAGACCGAGGGCTTCGAGCGCGATTTCTGGTCGGGCGGGGATCTGAACAACCTGTACAACAGCGCGGTGAACGACCGCCATCACGCCGGTTCGATGGAACGCATCTTCGAAGCCGGTTTCCGCGAATTCACCAAGCTGCGTGGCCAGAAGAATCTCGACGCCAAGGACATCGTCGATGGCTCCCGCCGCGCCATGCGCGCCACCTACCAGCGTGAGATGGATGCGCTCGAATCGCACCTTGCTTTCCTGGCGTCGGTGGGTTCGGTCTCGCCTTATGTCGGTCTGTTCGGCACCGTGTGGGGCATCATGCATGCCTTCCGCGGCCTCTCCAACGTCGGTCAGGCCACCCTGGCTTCCGTCGCGCCGGGTATTGCCGAAGCGCTGGTCGCCACCGCCATCGGCCTGTTCGCCGCCATCCCGGCCGTGCTGGCCTACAACCGCTTCTCCCATGACATCGACCGCCTTGCCGTGCGCTACGAGTCGTTCATGGAGGAGTTTTCGAATATTTTGCAAAGGCAGATGCGTTAAGCCATGCGCGAACGTCGTCTAAAAAACGAAATCAACGTCGTTCCCTACATCGACGTGATGCTCGTGCTGCTCGTCATCTTCATGGTGACAACGCCGATGATGACCACCGGTTCGGTCGATCTGCCGACCTCGGGCACGGCACCACAGAAGCCTGATAAATACCTCAAAGTCGAGGTGGACAGAGATGGTGCGCTGACTTTGTACAATGTTGATGGCAAGCCAACGAAATTGAGCGGTGTTAAAGAGCTTAAATCTACGCTGCCAGCTTTGCGCGAAGAAAATCAGAACGTTGCGGTTTTGGTTTCTGGTGATAAGGACACTGCGTACCGGAACGTCATTGAAGTCTTGGACGAAGTTAAGAAGTTGCATTTCGACAAGGTCGGGTTAGAAACTGGGTCCAAGTAAGCGATGATCCTCGAACGTCCCGAAGAGCCCGGCAAGAAGTACGCGCTGGCGTTCACGCTGCTGGTGCACCTCGGCTTGGTGCTCGCGCTCTTCGTTGGCGTGCAATGGAAGAACAAGGAACCGGAGGCCTACGAGGTTGAGCTATGGTCGCCGACCTACAAGCCTGCAACTCAGGTCTTGCCCGCCCCGCCGCCGCCCGAGCCGGAAGTGAAGCCGCAACCCAAGCCCGAGCCGAAACCCGAACCCAAGCCCGAGCCGCCGCCGCCCAAGAGGCCGGATATCGCGATCAAGGAAGAAAAGAAGAAGCCCGAGCCGCCGAAACCCGAGCCGAAGCCGGAACCGAAAAAACCGGAACCTAAGCCCGAGCCCAAGAAGCCGGAGCCGCCCAAGCCGGAAGCCAAGCCGCAGCCGAAATTCGATTTCAGCAAGGAGCTGGCGAGCGAAACGTCGCAGTTGAAGGCGACGGCTCGTAATACGGCCAACGCCCAGCACATGGCCAACGCTGCTGCGGCGGAAGCCGAGCAGCGCGCCTCGGCCAATCGCCGTGGCCTGGAGAGCTACGCCGCCAAGATTCGCGGCAAGATTCGTGGCAACATCGTTTTGCCGCCAAGCATCCAGGGCAATCCGGAAGCTGTCTTTGAAGTCAATCAATTGCCGTCCGGCGAGGTGCTCGACGTGCGCCTGAAGCGCTCCAGCGGCAACGCAGCGCTCGACACTGCCATCGAGCGCGCCATCCGCAAATCCTCGCCGCTGCCAAAGCCGGACGACCCCTCATTGTTCCGCCGCGACCTCGAAATCAAATACAAGCCGTTTGAAGAGTAGAATCGCGCGAATCTTATTGAATCTGAACAAAATGTCTGCCATTTCCCGCCGCTTTTTCCTCATTTTTGGCCTGTGCACCGCAGCACTGGCCCAGGCCCAGCTGTCCATCGAGATTACCGGTGCCGGCGCCAATCGTATTCCGGTGGCGATTGCCGATTTTCTCGGCGATCCGACCGCCTCGCGCATCGTCACCGCCACCGTGCGCAGCGACCTCGAGCGCAGCGGTCTGTTCAAGCTGGTCGAGCCGGGCAGCGCCGCGCTCGATGAGAATTCCCCGGTCAATCATGCCGACTGGCGTGGCCGTGGCGCCGATGCGCTGGCTGCCGGCAGTATCGGGCGTAGCCCGGACGGTCGCATGGAAGCGCGTTTTCGCCTGTACGACACGCAAAAGGCTGTGTCGCTTGGTGGCGCCGCCTACCTGACCGGTCACGAGCAGTTGCGTGCGGCCGGCCATCGCATCGCCGATTACATCTATGAAAAACTGACCGGCGAGAAGGGCGTGTTCTCGACGCGCATCGCCTACGTCGTCAAGGCGCGTGGCCAGTTCCTGCTGCAGATCGCCGATGCGGATGGCCAGGGTGCAGCCACCGCGCTGACCTCGACCGAACCGATCATCTCGCCGGCCTGGTCGCCGGATGGCTCCAAGCTGGCCTACGTCTCCTTCGAAAAGAAGAAGCCGGTCATCTACGTACATTCCATTGCATCCGGCCAGCGCAGCATCGTTGCCAACTTCAAGGGCTCGAATTCGGCGCCGGCCTGGTCGCCGGACGGCCGCAAGCTGGCCGTCGTGTTGTCCAAGGACGGCAATTCGCAGATTTACTCGGTCAACGCCGACGGCAGCGGCCTGCAGCGCCTGGCCCAGTCGTCCGGTATCGACACCGAGCCGCGCTATTCGCCGGATGGTGGCAGTATCTACTTCACCTCCGACCGTGGCGGCAGCCCGCAGATTTACCAAGTCTCCGCCAGTGGTGGCGGCGCCCAGCGCGTCACCTTTGAAGGCAGCTACAACGTCTCGCCCCGGCCGTCGCCGGATGGCAAGAGCCTGGCCTTCATTACCCGCCGCGAAGGCCGCTTCCAGCTTGCCGCGATGGACCTCGCCAGCCGCCAGGTCCAGGTGCTGACTGATTCCCACAAGGATGAATCCCCCAGCTTTGCCCCAAACAGCCGCATGATCCTGATCGCCACTGAAGTCGGCGGGCGCGGCGTCCTATCTGCTGTATCCAGCGATGGCAGGATCAAACAACGCCTCTCGGTTGCCGCCGGCGATGTCCGCGAACCGGCCTGGGGCCCCTTCTATCAATAATCCTCCCGGAGAACTACGTGAAAAAACTGCTGATTCCTGCCCTGCTGAGCGCCCTGCTGGCCGCTTGTTCCACCACCCCGCTGCCGGAAGACGGTTCCGGCGCCCCGGTTGAGTCCCGCCGTGGCGGCAACACCGGTGTCGCTCCGGTCGTGGCCGGTGGCGTCGACGCCAATGGTCTGCCGCGCGAACTGACCGACCCGAAGAGCAAGCTGTCGCAGCGCAGCATCTACTTCGATCTCGACAAGTACGAAGTCAAGGACGAGTACAAGGATCTGGTTGCCGCTCACGCCAAGTACCTGGCCGCCAACAAGGGCTTCAAGGTCCTGATCCAGGGCAACACCGACGAGCGCGGCAGCCGCGAATACAACCTGTCGCTTGGCCAGAAGCGTTCCGACGCGGTCAAGCGCTCGCTGACCCTGCTCGGCGTCAAGGATGACCAGATCGAATCCGTCAGCCTGGGCGAAGAAAAGCCGAAGAACCCGGGTCATGATGAAGGCGCCTGGGCGGAAAACCGTCGCGCCGACATCCTGTACCGCGCAGCTGACGGCCGCGGCGAGTTCTAAGCATGCGTCCGGTTCGGATCGCCCTCCTGATTGCCGCCCTGGGTGCCTCGCAGGCCCAGGCCGGCATGTTCGACGATGACGAAGCGCGTCGCCAGATTGCGGATCAACGCATCAAGACGGAGGCGCGATTCGACCAGCAGGCCCGGGCCCAGCTCGAGTTGTCGTCGCTGATCCAGCGCCAGGCGGACGAAATCGCCCGCTTGCGCGGCCAGATCGAGACGCTGACCTACGAGCTGGAAACGGCCAAGAAACGCCAGCAAGACTTTTATCTCGACCTCGACACCCGCCTGCGCAAGTTCGAGTCCGGCGCGCCGGCACCGACTGCTGCGGTGGACGGGGCAAATCCGGCAAATTCCAAGCCGGCCGGCGATCCGGCCAAGGAAAGCCAGGATTACGAAACGGCCCTCAACCAGTTCAAGGCCGCCAAATACAAGGAAGCCGCCGCCGGTTTCGGCGCTTTCGTGCAGAAATTCCCGGACAGCTCGCTGGCGCCCAACGCCCAGTACTGGCTCGGTAACGCCTGGTACGCCCAGCGCGACTGCAAGAAGGCGATCGATGCGCAAAGCGTGGTGACCAGCCGCTATGCCGACAGCCCGAAGGCGGCCGACGCCTGGATCGCCATTGCGACGTGTCAGCTGGACATGGGCAAGGCGGCCGAGGCGAAGAAGGCGCTGGAAACCGTTGTCGCCAAGTATCCGAATACCCCGGCGGCCGATACCGCGCGCGAACGCCTGAAGAAGAAGTAATTGCTGCGTCTGACCGAAATATTCTTCTCCCTGCAGGGAGAAGCCTCGCGCGCCGGCCTGCCGACGGTTTTCGTCCGGCTGACCGGCTGCCCGCTGCGCTGCACCTGGTGCGACACGACCTACAGCTTCACCGGCGGCGAGCCGGCAACCGTCGAATCGATCCTGGCCGAGGTCAAGAAATACCCGGCCCACCAAGTCTGCGTTACCGGTGGCGAACCGCTGTCGCAGAAGGAATGCCCAGCCTTGCTGAAGGCCCTGTGCGATGCGGGCTACGACGTGTCGCTGGAAACCTCCGGGGCGCTCGATATCTCCGGCGTTGATCCGCGCGTCTCGTGCATCATGGACCTGAAGGCACCGGGTTCCGGCGAAGCCGACAAGAACCTGTGGGCCAACCTCGAGCACCTGAAGGCGCGTGACGAGGTCAAGATCGTCATCGCCTCGCGGGCCGATTACGAGTGGGCGCGGGATACTTTGCGCGAACATCGTCTGAACGAACGTAGTCCGGTGCTCTTTTCGCCAGCGCAAGGCCTGGTCGAGCCGCGCGACCTCGCTGAATGGATTCTCGCCGACGGTCTCGACGTGCGTTTCCAGATGCAGTTGCACAAGTTGCTTTGGGGTAACATGCAGGGAAAATGAGCGAGGAGACAACGATGACCCAGAATCGCCGCAAATTTTCCCGAGTTTCTTTCGAAACCGATGCCCGCCTGTTTCTCGCCGATGGAGAACATCCGGTGCAGGTGCTCGACCTGTCGATGAAGGGCGCCCTGATTCGGCCGAAAGATCAGATGTATATCACCGTCGGTACGACCGCTACCTTGAAGGTGCCGCTCGATGGCAGCGGTAGTTCGATCCGCATGGAAGTCGCCGTCGTGCATCACATGCTCAATCACTACGGACTTGCCTGTCGCGACATCGACCTCGACAGCGTGACCCATCTACGGCGTCTGGTGGCGCTGAATTTGGGCGATGAGGCGCTGGCGGACCGCGAGTTTGCCGCGCTTTCGCTCGGCTGAGCGTTGCATTTCCGTTCCTGACCAGTCTTTCCGGCACACAGACCTTGTTTTTTTCTTAACCGTGGCGTCATAATCGCAATCGGTAGTTCAAACGTTTGTGTACTTGTTTGCTGGGGGGCGGGCGAGTCAGCGAGGGAGGCGCCAGATGTTGGGACAGGGTCGAAAACCTGCACAGCAGGATGGATCGGTTTTATCTGCGCTTTGGCGCAGTGCCATGCCATGAACATGGCGCACGGCGACAATGGTTGTTGCAGCCAGGTCGAAGTCGGACCGGGCGTTCGCTTGCATGAAATCTGCGAGCTGCAGCACGCCATCATCCAGTATTCAAGCTACGCGATCATCGCCACCGATGTCGCCGGCACGATCATCTATTTCAATCCTGCGGCGCAACAGTTGCTGGGGTATCGCTGGGAGGAGCTGGTCGGACAGTGCACGCCGGGCGTTTTCCATGTTGCCGAGGAAATAGCCGCCAAGGCTGAGGAGCTCTCCGAACGTCTGGGGCGGCAGATCGACCCCGGTTTTTGCGTGTTCATCGCCGATCTCGCCGGCGGCATCCCGTGCGAACACGTGGAGCACGACTGGACCTATGTGCACAAGGACGGCCGGCGTTTTCCCGTCGCCCTCTCCATTACGGCGTTGCACGATTGTCAGGGCGAATTGATCGGTTACCTCGGCATCGCCTCGGATATCAGCCAGCGCCGTGCCATGGAGAGCGAGCTACGGATTGCTGCGACCGCTTTCGAATCGCAGGCAGCGATCATGGTGACGGATGCGGAGCAACGTATCCTGCGCGTCAATCCGGCATTTACGCGATTGACCGGTTATACGCCTGACGAGGCCATCGGCCAGATGCCAAGTCTTCTCAAATCCGGCCGCCAGGACAGTACGTTTTATGCCGAGATGTGGGCGGCGCTTCAACAGACGGGACATTGGCAAGGGGAAATCTGGAACCGCCGCAAGAGTGGCGAGGTTTTCCCGGAATGGCTGACGATTACGGCGATCTGCGATGAGCGCGGACAGCTGACCAACTACGTCAGTACCTTCTCCGATATCAGCAATCTGAAGATGGCCGAGTCGGAAATCCACAACCTGGCTTTCTACGACCCATTGACCAGCCTGCCGAATCGGCGCCTGCTCCTGAATCGTCTGCACAAGGCGCAGATTGCCGGTAGCCGGACGCGGGAATACGGCGCCTTGTTGGTGATTGATCTCGACAACTTCAAGACCTTGAATGACACGCTCGGTCACGATGTTGGCGATCGTCTTTTGGTCGAGGTGGCGAATCGACTGAAAAGCTGCGTGCGTGATACCGACACCGCGGCGCGCCAGGGGGGAGACGAGTTTGCCGTGATGCTCGACGATCTCGGCCAGGAGTCGGGGGCGGCCGGCGTCTTTGCCGAGAACGTCGCGGAAAAAATTCGCTCCGTCCTCGCCCAGCCCTATGTTCTGGGGCGTGAAGCGGAGTGTTTCCACACGGCGAGCATCGGCATCACGCTCTATTGCGGTGACGACAAATCAATCGATCTTCTCCTCAAGCAAGCCGACATTGCCTTGTACAAAGCCAAGGATGCCGGACGTAACACCATTCGCTTCTTCGATACTGCCATGCAGACGGCGCTGGAGCAGCGTGCCCGGCTGGAACGAGGGTTACGCCATGCCTTGCGGCGAGACGAATTGCGCCTTGCTATCCAGCCTCAGGTGGCCAATCGCCGCCGCATTGTCGGTGCCGAGCTGCTGTTGCGTTGGCAGCCTGCCGACCAATGGTTGGTCATGCCCGCCGAGTTCATTCCTCTGGCCGAGGAAACCGGACTGATCGTCGATATCGGCCAATGGGTCATGGAGCAGGCCTGTTCCCTATTGCGCCGCTGGCAGGCGATTCCGGAGATGCGCGATCTTTATCTGGCGGTGAACGTCAGTCCGCGCCAGTTTCACCAACCCGATTTCGTTGAGCGGGTGCAGAGAACGGTCGCCCACCACGGAATCGATCCGCGTCGTCTCAAGCTGGAGTTGACCGAGAGCCTGCTGCTGGAGGCGGTCGACGACGTCGTGGCGAAAATGCGCGCGCTGGCCGATTTGGGCGTCTGCTTCTCGCTTGATGACTTCGGCACCGGATATGCATCGCTGTCCTACCTGAAGCGCTTCCCTTTCGATCAACTGAAGGTGGATCGCTCCTTCGTCCGTGACCTGGGGGTGGATTCCGACGACGCCGCCATTGTTCGGGCCATTATCGCCATGGGCAACGCGCTGCGTCTGAATGTGGTGGCCGAAGGTGTGGAAACCGAGGAGCAGTATGTCTATCTGGCCGAGCACGGCTGCCATGCCTTCCAGGGTTACCTGTTCGGACGGCCGATGAGTCTGGCGGACTTCGAGGCACTCTCGTTTGCCGATGCCGGCGACAAACCGGACAGCGCACCGGGACTCTGCTGGGTCATCTAGAGCCCGAGATAGCGGTGCCAGATGCCGTGATCGGCATCCAGCTCGGCTGAACTGCCCTGCCAGACAACCCGGCCGCGCTCGATGATCGTGTGGCGGTCGGCCAGTTCGATCAGCTTTTCCACGTATTTATCCACGACCAGCACGCTCTGCCCGGCACTGCGCAGGCGGGCCAGGCAGGCCCAGATTTCATCGCGGATCAGCGGGGCCAGGCCCTCGGTGGCTTCGTCCAGCACCAGCAGGCGCGGATTGGTCACCAGCGCCCGGCCGATGGCCAGCATCTGCTGCTCGCCGCCGGACAGCTGGTTGCCGAGATTTTTCTTGCGCTCGGCCAGGCGCGGGAAGAGGTCGTAAACCCGGGCCGGCGTCCAAGGCTCGGCGACCCCGCGCCGGTTGGCGGCAAAGGCGACGAGGTGCTCGTCCACAGTCAGGTTGGGGAAGCACTGCCGGCCTTCGGGCACCAAGGCGATGCCGGCACGGCCGATGCGATCCGGTCGCCAGCCGGCGATGTCCTCTCCCAGGAAACGGATATGCCCGGCCTTGACCGGCTCCAGGCCACACAGCGCGCGTAGCGTGGTCGTCTTGCCCATGCCGTTGCGGCCGAGCAGGGTGGCCGCCTCGCCCTCCTGCATGGAGAGTTCGATGCCGAACAGCACCTGGCTGGGACCATAGGCGACTTCGAGGCCGCTGATCTCAAGCAGGTTGCTCACAGGTGGTCTCCCAGATAGGCGCGGCGCACGCCGGCGTCTTCCTTCACCGCCTCAGGCGAGCCGGTGAAGATCATCTGGCCGTTCACCAGCACCGAGATACGGTCGGCCAGGCGGAAGACGGCGTCCATGTCGTGCTCGACCAACAGGATGGTGACGTGGCGGGCGAGGTGTTCGATCAGCTCGACCATGCGCGCCGACTCCTCGGGGCCGGTGCCGGCCATCGGTTCGTCGAGCAGCAGCAGTTGTGGGCGGGTGGCCAGGGCCATGGCCAGTTCGAGGGCGCGTTGCTCGCCGTGCGACAGGTTGCCGGCGAGGACGACCGCCTTGGCGCCCAGGCCAACCTGTTCAAGCGTGGCCTGCGCCTCGTCGAACAAAGCCTTTTCCTGTTGCACCGGCCGCCAGAAGCGGAAACTGCTGCCCGCATCGGGCCGCCCCTGCACGGCCAGCGCCACGTTGTCGAGCGCCGACAGGCCGAGGAAGACGTTGGTGATCTGGTAGGAGCGGGCCATGCCGACGCGCACGCGTTCGTGCATCGACAGCCGCGTCACGTCGCGCCCGGCGAAATGAATGCTGCCGCTGTCCGGCTGCAGCGCGCCGGATACGTGATGGATGAAGGTCGTCTTACCGGCACCGTTGGGGCCGATCAGGGCGTGGATTTCGCCGGCATCGACGGTGAAATTCACGTCTTTCAGCGCGTCCACCGCAGCAAAGCGGCGGGACAGGCCGCGAACGTCGAGCAGGGCCTCAGGCATGGTCGCCTCCCGCTTTGCGTCCAAACAGGGCGGCGACGCCCTTGGGCGCGAAGAGCACGACGCCAAGCAGCAGTAAGCCGAGCACGATGTGCCAGTGCTCGGTGACGCCGACCAGCGACTCCTCAAGCAGCAGCAAGACTGCTGCGCCAACGATGCCGCCATAGAGATAGCCGACGCCGCCGATGATGACCATGACAAGCAGCGTGCCCGATTGCGTCCATTGCAGCAGGTTGGGGCTGGCCAGCCCGGTCAGGTTGACCAGCAGCGCCCCGGCCAATCCCGCCGCCATGCCGCCGAGTGCGAAGGCGACCAGGCGATAACGGAAGACCGGATAGCCGAGCGCTTCCATGCGCGTCTCGTTTTCGCGGATGGCTTGCAGCGTGCGGCCGAAGCGGGCGTCGGCCAGATGACCGAAAAGGAGCATTGCTGCGGTGCACAGGCCCAAAACGGCAAAAAACAGGGCGCTGTCGTCGGCCAGTGGCATTCCGGCCAGCGTCATGCGGCCGTTCAGCGGCAAGCCGTCGTCGCCGCCCAGGCTGGCGGTGGATACGAAGATGTAATAGGCCATCTGGGCGAAGGCCAAGGTGATCATGATGAAATAGACGCCGCGCGTGCGCAGGCTGATGGCGCCCACAAGCAGCGCGAACACCCCGGCCACGGCCATGGCGATCGGGAAGGCGAAGAGCGCTTCGGTGATCCCGGCCTGCCCGCACAAGGCGGCGACATAAGCCCCGGCCCCGAGAAACGCGGCATGCCCGAGCGACACCATGCCGCCGAAGCCGAGCACGAGATTCAGGCTGGAAGCAGCCAGCGCGAAGATCAGCACGCGCGTGGCGAAGCCGATGTAGAACTCCTGGCCGATGGCGGTGAGCAGGCTGGGCAGTGCCAGTAGGGCGACGAACAGGGCGAGGGAGGCCGGCTTCTGCCAGCGGGCGGCTTGGTAGAAGGCCATCTCAAGCCCTCGCCGGGAACAAGCCCTGCGGCTTGAAGAACAGGATGCTGGCCATCAGCAGGTAGATCAGGATGGACGCCAGCGCCGGGCCGAGCGTCGATGCCGCATCGGCCGGCAGGATGGCGCGCAGCAGCGTCGGCAGCAGGGCGCGGCCGAGGGTATCGACGGTGCCGACGATCAGCGCGCCGACCAGCGCGCCGCGAATCGAGCCGATGCCGCCGATGATGATGACGACGAAGGCGAGGATCAGCACGCTCTCGCCCATGCCGACCTGGACCGCGAGCAGTGGCCCGAGCAGGCCGCCGGCCAGGGCGCAGAGCGCGGCACCGAAGACGAAGACGGCGGTGAACAGTCCGCGCACGTTGATACCGAGCGCCTCGGTCATCTCCCGATTGGCCGCCCCGGCCCGCACCCACATGCCGATACGGCTCTTGGCGACAAGCAGGTAGAGCAGGGCGGCGACGGCGAGGCCGACGCCGATGATGAGCAGCCGGTAGGCCGGGTAGAAGAAATCGCCGCCGAACATTGCAAACTCGACCGGCCCGGCCAGCGCCTCGGGCGGGTTGAGCATTAGCGGCGCCGGCCCCCAGATCGTGCGCACTGCTTCGTTGGCGATCAGGATCAGGGCGAAGGTGGCGAGCACCTGTGACAGGTGATCGCGCTGGTACAGCCGGCGAAACAGCGAGAACTCGAGCAGCAATCCCAACACGGCGGTGCCCGCCACGCCCGCACCCAACCCGATCCAGAACGAATCCGCCGCCTGCGTCGCGGCAGCGACCAGGTAAGCTCCGACCATGTAGAGCGAACCGTGGGCCAGGTTGATGCAGTCCATGATGCCGAAAACGAGCGTCAGCCCGGCGGCGAGCAGGAAGAGCATGAGGCCGAATTGCAGGCCGTTCAGGGCCTGTTCGAGGATGAGTTGGGTCATGCGTCAGACGATATATCGGTGGGTCCATCCTTGCACAGCAGCATCAAGCCTTCGCTCAGCAACCAGAGTGCGGCCCATGCTGCGGCGTAAACCACGATCGCGGCAACCACGTAGCCGGCAGCAAACCCTTCGCCGCAGTGTCCGGGCCAGATGCAGCTAGCGCTCAGCCAAAGCAACCAGCCGGCAACAGCCAGATGGATCAGTGTCAGGATGCGGCGCGCCCAGCGACAGGCGGGCCGCGCCGGCAGTTTTCCCATTAGCCATTGCACGGCTCGCCACAGCGTGCCGACGAGGGCGATGGGAATGACCAGCAGAAAAGGCAGGAGCAGTTGTTCCAGGCAAGGTCTCCGGGCTTACTTCATCTTGCACTGAGCCACATAGGCATCGGCGTGATTGGTGAAGATGGTGCCCATGGTCTTGTTGGTGACGCGGCCCTGAGCATCCTTGCCGATGGCGCGCAGGTAGTAGTTCTGCACCGGGTAGTGGTTGGTGTTGAACTTGAACTCGCCGCGCACGGATTTGAAGCGCTTGGCTTCGAGCGCTTTCTGCAGGGCGGCCTTGTCGTCGACCTTGCCCTTCACGTCGCGTACGGCGGCATCCATCATCAGGGCGGCGTCGTAGCCTTGCGAGGCATAGAGCGAGGGCAGGCGGCCGTATTCCTTCTGGAAGTCGGCGACGAAGCGCTTGTTCTCGGCATTGTCCATGTCGTGCGCCCAGTGCGAGGAGTTGAACATGCCGAGCATGGAGCCGCCGACGGCCTTGATCACATCCTCGTCGGCCGAGAAGCCGGGGGCGAAGAGCTGGGTGTCGCGCGACAAACCCGCGGCGACGAACTGTTTGACGAAGTTGATGCCCATGCCGCCCGGCAGGAAGAAGAACAGCGCATCCGGCTTGGCGGCGCGGATCTGCGCCAGTTCGGCGGCGTAGTCGAGTTGGCCGAGCTTGGTGTACATCTCCTCGGTCTTGCCCTTGTAGAAGCGCTTGAAGCCGGAAACGGCATCCTTGCCGCCCGGGTAGTTCGGGGTGACGATGATGACGTTCTTGTAGCCCTTGTCCTGTACCACCTTGCCGACGGCCTCGTGCAGGTTGTCGTTCTGCCAGGCGACGTTGAAGAAGAAGGGGTTGCATTGCTCGCCGGCGTATTGCGACGGGCCGGCATTGGCCGAGATGTAGAAGGTCTTGTTGTCGAAAACGCTGGGGCCGACGGCGAGCATGATGTTGGAGAAGACGATGCCGGTCATGAAATCGACCTTGTCCTTCTTCAGCATTTTGTCGGCAGCCTGCTTGGCGATGTCCGGATTCTGCTGGTCGTCGGCGACGATGACTTCGGCGGGCAGGTTGCCCAGCTTGCCGTTCAGGTGCTTCATGCCGAGCTGGAAACCGTCGCGGATATCGACGCCGAGACCGGCGCCGGGGCCGGACAGGGTCGATACCAGACCGACCTTGATCTTGTCGGCAGCATGGGCGGAACCGGCAAGCATCAGCGCGGCGGCGAGGGCGGTCAGGCGAAGCGACATCGGAAACTCCGGAAGATGTGGAAAATGCCAAATTGTAGCGCAGGAACAAGTAGATACTGCCGCGGTGCACGGCGAAATTGCGGTATATTCGCGCCCCATGATGAAGCCTGCTGTCGTTCTACTTTCCGGCGGACTCGATTCCGCGACCTGTCTTGCCATTGCCCGTAGCCAGGGCTTTGACTGCTACTGCCTGTCCTTCGACTACGGCCAGCGCCACAGCGCCGAGCTGAAGGCGGCCGAACGTGTGGTCAAGGCGCTGGGTGCCCGAGAGCATCGTGTACTCAGCCTTGGCCTGGCCCAGTTCGGCGGCTCGGCGCTGACTGATACCTCGATCGACGTGCCGGTCGATGGCGTGCATCCAGGCATTCCGGTCACCTACGTGCCGGCGCGCAACACCATCATGCTGTCGCTGGCCCTCGCCTGGGCCGAGGTGCTGGGCAGCCGCGACATCTTCGTCGGCGTCAATGCGGTCGATTACTCTGGCTACCCGGATTGCCGGCCGGAATACATCGCCGCTTTCGAGAAGATGGCCAACCTGGCGACCAAGGCCGGCGTCGAAGGTGCCAAGCTGAACATCCACGCCCCGCTGATCAACCTGTCCAAGGCCGACATCATCCGTACCGGCAGCGCGCTGGGCGTCGATTACGGCTTGACCGTGTCGTGTTATCAGGCCGATGAACTCGGCCGTGCCTGCGGTGTCTGTGACTCCTGCCGTTTGCGCGCCGAAGGCTTTGCCGCTGCCGGCGTGCCCGATCCCACCCAATACCGAAGCTGAATCATGGAAGCTGCCGTTTCTCCCTCGACTGTCCTCTGGCTCGCCTTTGCCGTTGCTTTCGTCTTCGGCGCCATCGGCCAGAAGACCCATTTCTGCACCATGGGTGCCGTGTCCGACATCGTCAATATGGAAGACTGGAGCCGCATGCGCATGTGGCTGTTGGCCATTGGCGTCGCGATTCTCGGTTCGGCCGCGCTGCACGCAGCGGGGCTGATCGACCTGAGCAAGTCGATCTACCGCACGCCCAATTTCACTTGGCTGTCCTATCTGGTCGGCGGTGGTTGTTTCGGCGTCGGTATGGTGCTGGCTTCCGGCTGCGGCTCGAAGACGCTGATCCGCATCGGCGGCGGCAACCTGAAATCGGTGGTGGTCTTTGTCGTCCTTGGCCTGGTCGCCTACATGACCATGCGCGGCGTGTTCGGTGTGTTCCGCGTCAATGTGCTGGAAAAGGCGGCCGTCACCTTCCCGGGCGGGCAGGATGTGCCGGCCCTGCTGACGGCGGCCGGCCTCGAAGCCAAGACCGCTTTCTGGCTGGCCGTGCTTGCGATTGGCGGCGGCCTGACGGCTTTCAGCCTGTTCAAGCGCGATTTCTGGACCCTGGACAATCTGCTGGGTGGCTTGGGCACCGGCCTGGCCGTGGTTGCCGCCTGGTATGTCAGCGGCCACATCGGCTACCTGGCCGAGCATCCGGAAACCCTGGAAGAAGCCTTCATCGCTACCAACAGCGGGCGCATGGAAGCGCTGTCCTTCGTTGCGCCGCAGGCCTATACGCTGGAATTGCTGATGCTGTGGTCGGATAGCAGCCGTGTCGTCACGTTCGGCATTGCTACGGCACTCGGCGTCATCGCCGGCTCCTTCGCCTGGTCCATCCTGACCGGCAAGTTCCGTTGGGAAGGTTTCGCCAGCGTCGAAGATACTGCTAACCACCTGATCGGTGCGGCCCTGATGGGCTTCGGCGGCGTCGTTGCCATGGGCTGCACGGTCGGCCAGGGTATCACCGGTTTCTCCACCCTGGCGCTGGGTTCCATCGTGACCTTCGGCGCTATCGTCGCCGCTTCGGCCGCGACCTTGAAATTCCAGTACTGGCGCTTGATGCGCGAAGCCTGAGAGGGATTGCGCTAAGGATCGAAGCGAGGGCGTTCAGGCGCCCTCGTTTTCTTTCAGCTTCTCAATGACCAGCGGGAAGGCGCCCGAACCGAGCAGGGCGACGGCGGAGACGATGAAGGCGAGGCCGGCCATCGGGTCGTCGAGCACCGGATGAATGAGGGCGCCGAAGCCGGCAAGGCTGACCAGGCCGGGAATGGCGCACAGCACGCCGAGCACGGTGAGGATGACGAAGGATTTAGGGTAGTGACGCATGGCGGCAGTGTAGACGAAGGGCGAAAACGGCGCGAAGATTGCCCCCTATTTTAAAGTTTCAGGAGACTCTGATGAACCGTCGCAAATTCCTGCGCAATACCGCCGCCCTCGGGGTGCTTGGTGCCATCGAATACGCGCCCTGGCAGGCCGTTGGCGCCTTCGCCCGTGAGCTCGACGATTTCGTGCGCGGGCCGGCGGTCAAGGATCATCCGCTGCGCCAGATCAGCAAGCACGTCTGGATGATCTATTCGCCCGACGGTTTCCCGACCCCGGAAAACCAGGGGATGATGTGCAATATCACCTTCGTCGATACGGCCAAGGGCCTGGTCGTGGTCGATTCCGGTGCTTCGGTGCAGATCGGCGAAATGGCCATCCGTCAGATCAGGAAGCAGTTCAAGAAGCCGGTCGTAGCGATCATCAACACGCATTACCACGGCGATCACTGGCTGGGGAACGACGCTTTCGCGGCGGCCTACAAGGATATCCCGATCTATGCCCATGCCGGTACGATCAAGGAAATCCAGGGCATGCAGGGCAATATGTGGCGGACCTTGATGGAGCAGTGGACCAACCAGGCGACGCTCGGCACCCGCGTCGTGCCGCCGAGTACTGCGGTGGACCATGGCCAGGAGCTGAAATTCGGCGACGTGACGCTGCGTCTGCACCACTACGGCACGGCTCACACGCCTTACGATATCTGTGTCGAAGTGTTCGAAGACAAGCTGACCTGCATTGGCGATGTGGCGATGGATCGACGTATCGCCAACATGGATGACGGTTCCTATCTCGGGACCTTGAAGGCCTACGCAGCGCTGGAGAAGAATGCAGCGTCCAAGATCTGGCTACCCGGCCACGGCCAGCCGAGTGCGGGCGTGCTGCAATGGAACCGCGAGCTGTTCGAGGGCATCTATTACCCCTGCGAGCAGGCCATCAAGGAAGGCCTGCCGCTCGAGGAGGCGAAGGCGCTGGTCCTGAAAGACCCGCGCGTCGCCAGCCGCGCCAAGGACACCAAGGGTTTCGAAACCAATATCGGCAAGTATGTCAGCCTGGCCTATCTGGAGGCCGAAGCAGCGGGCTTCTGAGCTTTGGGGGCCCGGTAAATATCCGGGCTAGGGGTTGAACCAAGGGCCGATTTGTCGCTCTGAGTTTCGGATGGTCGGCACGCCGATTGCTGCGTGCCGATTCAATACCGAATTCTTGCCAGAAACCCGACAAATCCACCGATGAACGCCCCGGAAAACTTCCCTGCCGACCTGCCTGCCTTCGACAACAGCTTTGCTGCCCTGCCGGAGGATTTCTACACCCGCCTGCCGCCGCAAGCGCTGCCCGATTCCTATGTCGTTGGCGTCAGCGAGGAAGTACTCGATCTGCTTGGCCTGCCGGCCGATTTCCCGAAACATCCACATTTTGCCGACCTGTTCGCCGGCAATCGCCTGCTGCCGGGCAGCGAACCGCTGGCGGCGGTCTATTCCGGCCACCAGTTCGGCGTCTGGGCCGGGCAACTGGGCGACGGGCGAGCGCATCTGCTCGGTGGCCTGCGCAATCGACGCGGGCATTGGGAAATCCAGCTCAAGGGGGCGGGCCGCACGCCCTACTCGCGTGGCGCCGACGGGCGGGCCGTGCTGCGTTCGTCGATCCGCGAATTTCTCTGCTCGGAAGCCATGGCCGGCCTGGGTGTGCCGACCACGCGTGCGCTGTGCGTCATCGGTTCCGATCATCCGGTACGGCGTGAGGAAATCGAGACAGCCGCCGTCGTCACCCGTGTCGCGCCGGGCTTTGTGCGTTTCGGTTCCTTCGAGCACTGGGCTTCGCGCGACCGCGATGCCGAGGTGCACCGGCTGGCCGATTACGTCATCGATACTTTCCGTCCCGAATGCCGTGACGCCGCCAACCCCTACGACGCCTTGCTGCGCGACGTGGCGCGCCGCACCGGCGAGCTGATCGCCCACTGGATGGCCGTCGGTTTCATGCACGGCGTGATGAACACAGACAACATGTCCATCCTCGGCCTGACGCTCGATTACGGCCCCTTCGGCTTCATGGAGGCCTTCGATGCCGGCCATGTCTGCAACCATTCCGATACCTACGGCCGTTACAGCTACCGAAATCAGCCGCATGTCGCGCAATGGAATCTCTATTGCCTGGCCGATGCTTTCCTGCCGCTCTTGAAACGTCCGGAGATCACCCGGGCAGCGGTGGACGAAACCTACGGCGAGGCCTTCGAAACCACCTTCGAGCGCCTGATGCGTGCCAAGCTCGGCCTGCGCGAGGGCTTGGCGGACGACGAGCAATTCATCGGCGAAACCTTCGGCTTCCTGCAACAGCACCGTCCGGACTTCACGCTGTTCTTCCGTACGCTTTCCAGGCTGCCTGCTGCGGTGCACGGCCCGGAAAGGGCAAAAACCGATGCGCCGCTGCGCGACCTGTTTGTCGACCGTACGGCCTGCGATGCCTGGCTGGACAACTGGCGTGCCCGCTTGGCGCAAACACCGTGGGAAGACGAGGCCCGGCAGGCCGCCATGCTCAACGCCAATCCCAAGTATGTGCTGCGCAACTGGCTGGCCGAACAGGCCATTCGCCAGGCCAAAGCCGGCGATTATTCCGAAGTTGCCCGCCTGCTCGCCTGCCTGCGCAGGCCCTACGACGAACAGCCGGAATACGAAGATTACGCTGCCCTGCCGCCGGATTGGGCGAGCGGCCTGGAGGTCAGCTGCTCGAGCTGACCTCGCTCGGGAAGCTGGCTTACTGAACGATCCGGCCGTTGTCGCCGATCATGGCGAAATCGACGAAGGTCGAGCCGGTTCGCTTGTTGGAAGTGAAATCCAGCGTGTAGCCGCCGAGGTCGAACTTGCTGCTGCTCAGCGCCTTCGCCGTCGCCGGCCCGCTGCCACCACCCTGCTTGAGCGCATTGACCAGTGCTTTGGCCGCGATGAAACCTTCGATCGAGCGCGCCGTCAGGTTGGCGTCCTTGGAATTTTCTTTGAGGCGGGTGTATTCGCGGATCAGGGGCAGCGTCGTCTTGCTTTCCAGCGGCATGACGACCGAGAAAGCATAACCGCGCGCCAGCGTGGGCCCAAGTTTGCTCAACAACTGTTGCGTGTCGATGATCGACAGGCCATAGATGGTGGCGACGCCACCCTTCTGTCGGTACTGGCGGACGAATTCGATGGCTGCGGCCGTCGTTGCACCGAGGAAGATCGACTGCGGTGCTGCCTTGAGCATACTGTCGACCGCGTTTTCGACCTTCAGCGTGTTGCGCTCGTAGCCGGCCCGCGCCGCCAGCTGGATGTTGTACTTTCCGGCCGAACTTTCTGCGCCGCTCAGGACGTCCTTGCCGAGGGCGTCATCCTGATAGACCAAGCCGACCTTGTTCTGTCCGGTTTGGCTCAGTTGCCTGAACAGGTTCTCGACTTCATCGCGATAGGTGGCCTTGACCACATAGGTGGCTTGGGCACCGATCATCGAACTGGCCCCGGAGAGCGGCCCGACCAGCGGAGTATTGGCCCGCGCCAAACTGCCGTCGCGAATCAGGGCTTCGACATTGTTGGTGCCGACCGAGCCAATAAAGGCGACCGGTTGTTCGTTGGCCAGGCTTTCCTTGACCAGGCGGACGGTTTCTTCCGGCTTGTTTTCGTCATCGCGGCTGATCAGCTTGATCGTATTGCCGCCGACACCGCCTTGGGCATTGATGTGATCGAAATAGAGCTTGGCACCGGCCTGAACCGCCTTGCCGGTAACGCCTTGTGGGCCGGATAGTGGGGCGACCTGAACCACCAGCAGTTCCTTTGCGCTGGCGGTCTGTAGCAGGCTCGCCAGGAAAAGCATGAGCAAGGCGCGACGAAGCGCCGAAAAGGGAATGGAGATAGGCATCGCTGTTCCTAAAGAGGGATTTGTCCGGTGGGCCGGATCTCGGGGATTGGATGCGGATTATTCCATCGGTCTGGCGGTCTGCCGATTTCGGATATCCACAGTTTCACATTTAATATATTGCGATTCTAATTAAAAATAAGCTAAATAAATCAATAATTTGATTGTATCGATTGAATAATTCATAATTTGCGCGGCATGCTGTTTGGCGGTAGGTGAACGTAGCGTTCGGCCTCCCTGCCATTCTTCCTGGACCAGTCCGCACTGCAATCGCATGGCAGGTTGGCGGCCAGGTCGCAGGCGGAGCCCGCATTCAGGTCACAAGGCAGGTCGCAGGCGCAATCGCAAAATCCGGCCTGGCCGAGGGGGCGAAAAGCGGCCTGGCGATAACGCCGGTGAGCGATGCCGCAGCGTTCGAGCCGGGCACGCAAGACGAACCCTCCGCGCCACAAGCCAAAGCGGCGAATGGCGCGATAGCCGAGTTGGGAACAACTTGCCCGCCCGGTGTGAAATCGGTAGGCGCAGCAAAAGCCCTTGTACGGCGAAATGTGCCGCTGATAGAGCCGGATGGCAGTTAGCGCGAGGGTTCGGAGCATGATCAGAGGTACGAAAAAAAGACGGCAAGGGCAACAGCGATCCAGAAGGTGAGACCGAGCAAGGCCTGACCGTCCGGGCCGATCTGACGGCGGCCGTCTGCAGTGCGGGTCAGTGTGCCGCGCCAACGCGGTCGCGGCTTGTCGACGCTGGTGTCAACTCCGGTGGCTTGCCAGTGGCCGAGGCTGACCACGGGAACGAGCAGCTTGCCAGTGAAATAAAACAGCGTCTGGCTCAAGGCATCGAGCACGACGGTACCGATAAATTCGCCGAGTGCGGACAGGGCCATGGCAATCTCCGGGCGTAAAAAAGCCGGCGGGGTCAGTCGCCGGCTTTGGGTGTGAGGCGCTAGCAGCGCTTACTGGATTTGCTGGATACCCGCCAGCACCCAGCCGCGTGAACCATCGCGCGGTTTGGTCATGTGCCAGATTTCCTGGAAGGCTTCGGCCGGGGCGTTGGCATCTTCGCGGATCAGGCCATTGAATTGGACGCTGACGATGTAGCGGTTGGCTTCCTCGCTGACGTCGAGCACTTCGGCGTTGAGCTGGACGACGTCGGTCTCCTGCTTGGCACCCTTGCGCTCGTCGATGCCCATCTTGATCTCGGCGAACATTTCCGGCGAAGTGAATTCGCGGATGTCGTCGAGGTTGCAGGCATCGTTGGCGGCCTGCAGGCGAATGAAATTCACTTTGGCGTTACGCACGAAACCTTCAGCGTCGAAATCGGCCGGGATGTTCGCTGCAGCGACCGGAGCAGCGGCGCTACCGCCCATCGGCTGGTAGTTCTGTGCCGGCGACGCATTGCCATAGCCGGCGCCAGCGCCGGCGTACTGCATGCCTTGATGTCCTTGGGCAGCTGCCTTCTTGCGCATGAAATAGCCGATCACCCCGATGACCAGCATGGCGAGCAGGGCCATCATCATGAAGTTGGCCAAGCCTTCGCCAAAGCCGAAGTGCGAAGCCAGCGCGGCCAGACCGATACCGGCGGCGAGGCCGGCGAGCGGGCCCATCCAGGAGCGCTTGGGCTGGGTTTGCGGCGCGGCGGCCGGGGCGGCAGCTTGCTGCTGCTGAGCCGGGGTGGCCTGCTGCGTGTTCTTGCTCGGGGCAACGGATTGACGCTGCATGCCGGTCGATCCACCGCCGCCCAGCCGCTTGGCGGCCTCGGCGTCGCTAATCGACAGTGATAGGCCGAGCACGAGGGCGGCGGCCATCATCACGAAGTTTTTCATCGATGTCTCCTTCATTGGGATAGTGACGGACGGAGTGTAGCGATCTTTCGGCTCATTTATAACCGCATAAAATTGCAGAGATATTTCGAAAAAAACGAATTGTTAGCCGAGTAGCGCTGCCACTGCCTGTGGATTGGACGGGAAGTAGAAATGCACGTAGGAGGCGGTCAGGCGCTTCGTCCGATAGATTGCCTCACCTTCGCCGGCACGTTGCGGGCGGGCGCGGCAGAGCGGATCGAGCGGGCTTTCGCTCTTCGAATAATGGAAAGTGTGGCCGGACAACTCACCCTCCGGCAGCGTGGCGAATTGCGTGCCGAGCGCGGCGAGCCGTTGCTGCATGACTGAGCGACCGGGCAGCAGGCCGCCGAAACGGTGGCTGACGCCCGCCTTGTCCACGACTTCCTCGAACAGGCTCATCATGCCGCCGCACTCGGCCAGCAGCGGTTTGCCGGCATCGACATGGGCGTGTAACGCGCTCCACAGGGCGCTGTTGGCGGTGAGCGCTTGAGCGTGCAGTTCCGGATAGCCCCCGGGCAGCCAGACGGCATCGCATTCCGGCAGCGCTTCGCCGACGACCGGCGAGAAAAAGCATAGCTCGGCACCCAGTTGCTGCAGGGTTTCCAGATTGGCCGGGTAGATGAAACCGTAGGCTGCGTCGCGGGCGATGGCGATGCGCTTGCCAGAGAGCAATGGCGGAGTGGCTGGCGGTGGCACGTCGTCGAAATTTGCCGCATCGGGCAGGTGCACCGCAGCAGTCGCTTCCAGCGCGTCGGCCAGCTTGTCCAGGCGAACGCCCAGGTCTTCGATCTCGGCCGCCTGCATCAGGCCGAGGTGGCGCTCGGGCAGGCTATCGCCGGATTTGGGCAGGGCGCCGAACCAGCCCATGCCGGGTGGCAGGCTTTCGCGCAGCAATTCGGTGTGAAAGGCGCTGCCGACGCGGTTGGCCAGCACACCGGCAAAGGGCAGCTTGGGCCGATAGGTGGCCAGGCCGTGCGCCACCGCACCGAAGGTCTGGGCCATTGAGCCGGCGTCGATCAGGGCCATGACCGGGATGCCGAAGCGTTCGGCGATGTCGGCGGCCGAAGGCGTCCCGTCGAACAGACCCATGACCCCCTCGACCAAGATCAGATCGGATTCCTTGGCTGCCCGGGCCAGCCGCCAGCGGGCGTCAGCCTCGCCGCACATGCCGAGATCGAGATTCTGGCAGGGGCGGCCGGAGGCGAAGGCATGGATCTGTGGATCGAGAAAATCCGGGCCACACTTGAACACGGTGACGCGTCGGCCTTGGCGGGCGTGCAGGCGAGCCAGGGCGGCAGTGACGGTGGTCTTGCCCTGGCCGGAGGCGGGGGCGGCAATGAGAATGGCGGGGCAGGTTGTCATTTAGCGGCTGAGGTAGCGGGTTCGATCAGGACGAGCTTACCGGTTTTCGGGTCGCGGAAGACTTCGCCGACGCGGTCGTAGCCGCTGCCGCTCTGTTGAGCGCCGATGGCGGGGCGTTCAATTTCGCGTCCCTTGTCGACCGGTTGCGGTGCTTTCAGGTTGGCCTGGGTACCGGCAGCCAAGGCGGCGAGCAGGCCACAGGCGAAGACGAGCATGACGTCGACCAGATTGACCAGGCTGGAACGCGGGTCTTCGTCGTAATCGTCGAAGCGGGCATCGAGCTTGGAATAGAGGCGCAGGCGCCGCCGCGGTTGGGCGTTTTCGCTCATGCGGCCTCCATCGCTTCCAGGGTTTCTTCGTACCACCGGCGGCGCAGTTTGCCGACGACCAGGCCGCCGATGCCGGCGACCAGGCCGAGCACGGTGGCGTCGAAGGCGACGGTGACGGCGCTGGCCAACTGCGCCGGGTTGCCTTGGCCCAGTGCGGCGAGGCCAGGCCCGAGCGGGATGATGGTGGCCATCAGGCCGAGCATGGGTGGGATGCGGGCAAGCAGGTCGGCGCGCTCCAGGCGGTGCCGGGCGATTTTCTGCACCTGGCCGAGGTTGCCGGCTTGGCGCAGGCGGGCAAGGCCGCCGAAGCGCTCGCCGACGGCGATGCCGGCTTCGACGGCGGCGACGGCGCAGGCGAAGAGCAGGGCGGCGAGAGCCGGGGTGAGCAGCCAGGTGACGGCGTCGTGCAGCCAGGCGAAGGAAGAAGCATCAGACATGGTGTTCTCCGAGGGTGGAACGGGGTGATGAAGGGGGGCGCAGGCCGCGCCACAGGCCGAGGGTGAACAAGGCGAGGGTGGCGCCGAGCAAGGCGAGGAAATTCAGGGCGCGCTCGGCAGCGGTGGGTGCTTCGCTACGCGGCGTCAGTTCGTAATAGCGCGGGGCGGCGGCGTTTTTCGCGGGCTCCTCGGTGCTGGGGGCATTCTCGGTTTTTGCCGCTTTTGGGCTGTGCACCGCAGCAGTGCCGCTTGGCAGCTTGGCAGTGGCGGTGGCCGGCAAGGTTTCGCCACGTGCCTTGGCCAGGGTGACGCCGAGCGCTTGCGCGTCGGCCGCATCGAGCTGCGGCGCCAGCCAGGCCCACATCGGATGGTTAGGCGCGGTGTGGCCGCTGCCGGGCAGGCCGTTCTTGTCGACCAGGCGGGCGAGTTCGCCGCCCATCCGCTTGATGGTGGTGGCATCGGTTTTCCAGAAACCCTTTTCGGCGGCGACCATGAAGATGGCCAACATATGTGCCTTGACATGCGCGTTCTGGCCCTGGCCGAGGAATTGCGGCAGGCCCAACTGGTGGGCGTCGTCGAAATAGACCGACTTCACTTCGTCCCAGGCCCAGTTCTTGACCAGGTCGGGCCGCGTGACCTGCCAGCCCCACAGGTTTTCGAGGAATTCCTGGCCCATCGTGCGCGCGCCGGCATAGCCATGCCCCATCAGCGGCTTGAGCCAGGCCGGGTTGAGGAAACGGCCGCGCAGTTCGCCGAGCAGGGCGCTGGTCAGCGGTTCGAGATCGGCCCGGCCGGGTTCGGCATGTTGCAGGATCAAGGCTTCCGGCGGGCGGCCGGTCCGCCCCTCGATGGCCAGCGACAGGCCGCCGAGATAGTCGAAGGCGTCATTGTTGTCGAGCAGGCCGTAGAGGTTGCTGGCGCGGCCGTGGTAGGTGCGGGCGATGCCATCGAGCGCGGTGTCGAAAGCGGCGTGGGCGGCCTCGCCGCTGTCGTCGAGGCCGTAGGCGTGGCCCATGCGGTTGCGGTAGGCGCGGCCGATTTCGTCGCGCTCGCGCCAGGCGCCCGAGCGCTCGGTCAGCCGATTGACGCCGGCACCATAGGCGCCGGGGGCATCGCCGAAGATGCGCTGGGCGGCGGCGCGGCCGGCTTCGCCTGGGCTGAGACCGGATTGGCGCAGGGCAGCAAAGCGGTTCAGCCATTCGCGGGCGACGCGATTGTCCTGCGGATTTTCCTTGCCCCAGTTCGCCGTGGCCACCGAGGACAGCGCGGAAGCGAGCGCTTCCTTCAGTTCCGGTTGACTGTCGACCAGAGCGGCCGCCGAGGCGGCCAGGGCGTGGCGCCCGGCGCGGTCGATCAGGTTGATCAGGTTGGGATAGAGATCGCGGAACAGGCCGGAGGTGGTGACGATCACGTCGCGCCGCGCGGTGCCGGGCTTCAGGCGGACGTCGGTGACGATGCCACGGGCGTTCCACACCGGCTCGGCACCCATCAGGGCCAGCGCGAAGCCGACCATGACGCCTTCGTCGCGCACCGCATCGGAGGCCCACAGGATGACGCCTTCGCTGCCGCTAGCCTGCTTACTGCGGTGCACAGCCGTTTCGGCCATTTTTTCACCGAGCTTGTAGCCGAGATGGGTGGGCAGGATGTCGCCATCGACTGCGTGGAAATTGCGCCCGGTCGGCAGGGCTTCGGGCGAACGCAGCGGGTCGTTGCCCTTGCCCGGCGGAATGTAGCGGCCAGCGAGACCGGCCAGCAGGCCCTGCATTTCCAGGCGCGGCGAATCTTTCAGCTTCTGGGCCGTGACCGGGTCGTCGATGCCGCCCTGCTTCATCGAATCGAGCATCAGGTCGAGCGAGGCCTGGCTCCAGTCGCGACCGAAAACGTGCAGGCCGTAGGGCATGAACTTTTCCTGCAGCTTGGTCAGGTAGTGGCCGACCTCGTGCGCCAGCAGATCGTCGTCAGCCGCTTCGAAGCCGATGCCGCGCACCTGCAGCACATCGGCCATCGAGGCTTCCAGTTCGGCCTTCAGGTTCAGCTCGATCACTTTCTCGCGCATGGTGCGGGCGGCTTGCGCCTTGAGCGATTCCGATGAAGCGGCCTCGTAGCTCTCGACGATCTGGCGCAGTACCAGTAGTTGATCGTAAAGCGGCGTGGCGGCGAGCGGCGGCGTCAGGTGGTCGACCATCACGGCAAGGCCGCGCCGCTTGGCCTGCGTGCCTTCGCCAACGCCATCGACGATGTAGGGATAGATGCCCGGCAGGTCGGCGGCGATCAGGCTCGGGTAATCGTCGGCGGCCAGACCGACGGCCTTGCCGGGCAGGAATTCGTAGGTGGAGTGGCGGCCGACGTGGACCACGGCATCGGCCCGGAAAACGTCGCGCAGCCAGTGATAGAAGGCGAGGAACTGATGCGGCGGGGTGACGCTGGTGTTGGCATGCAGCAATTCTTCGTCGACTTCCCAGCCGCGCGGCGGTTGCGGTCCGACGAAGACGTTGCCGAAATGCAGGCCGGGCACGAGCAGACGGCCGCGATCGACCATCACCTTGCCGGGTGTGGCACCCCAGCCCTTCATGCCTTCGATGCCATAGGCGGTGAGGCGGCGGACCAGCGGCGCCAGCGTGGCGCAACGCTTGATCGGGCGGTCGGCCAGGCAAGCAAGGTAGCCGGCTTCCAGTGACTGCAGGTCGCGGATGGCCTTCAGCCTCAGCGGATGATCGGCCCCTTCGACCAGGTGATGCAGTTCCTTGAGCACGGCATCGACCCGCTTGCGGCCAATGGGACGTTCGTTGGCGCTTTCCGCTTCGAGCACCTCGGCGTGCAGGCGACCGAGCGGGCCGCGGGTCATTTCGCCCTGGATGCGAGCGGGCAGGCCGGCAAACCAGCGGGCGTAGTCGGCCGCGGAGACGCCATCGACCAGGCCGCCCAGTTCGCGCAGGGCGGCGCGGTCTTCCGGCAGATTGACCCCTTGCGCCATGATGCGATCGAGCAGCGCTTCGGGTGAGGCCGGCAACTCGCCGGTGCGGTAACCGGCGGCCTTCAGCGCATGCAGCATGTCGAACAGCGAATTCGGCACGTCGAGATTGTCGGCGCCGATGTTCTGCCGGCCAGGCGGATGGTTGTAATAGACGATGGCCACGCGTTTGTCGGCGTTGGTCTTGGCACGCAGGGCCAGCCAGCGGCCGACGCGGGCGGCAACGCGGTCGATTTCGGCGACGAGCATGACCGGCGGCCGGGTCTGGATGCCGGTCAGCTTGTCCGGCTGCGGCGCGCCTAGCGCCGAGACGACGATGGGCTGGCCGATGCCCTGCAGTTCGGGTAGGGCGACGCGGTATTGCACCGAGTCGGCCGGCAGGCCGTCCGGGGACAGGCGCCACTGTGTGACGCCCCGTTCGGTCAGGCGGATGGCCTTGAACAGTGGGATATCGAGTTTCCTGAAAGCCTCGGTCACCGCCTCGCGGCCTTCCGCTGCGCCGACGACGAAGTCCTGCAGGATGACGAGCGCCGCCGGTTTGGCCGGCGCGATCAATTCAGGCAGGCGCTCCAGCGCTTGGCGAGAAGCGCCGCCCCAGCGCGTCAGCACTTGTACGCAGGCTTGCTCTTTTTTCTCGATGGCGGCGCACAATGCAGCGGGGGCTTGGCCGTCCATATTGGCCAGGTCGAGTACGACGACGGTCGGAGTCGCCTTGAGGCCGAGACGCGCGCCCTGTCCCCAGGCCGCGTCGTCGGTCAGCTCGCGTTCGCCAACACGCAAACGCAAGGTGGGCTCCCCTTGCGGTGCGGGGAGTGGCTGGCGTGGATCGAGCAAGTGGGCGAACAAGGCCTGTGTATTGTCGACGCCACCGGCTTGCCAGAGGCGGCGGGCGCTCAGCCAATGTCGGGCGGCCGGATGCGCCTCGGCGCTAGTCAGTGCTTCCTTGGGCGGGGTTTCGAGCGCCAACTGACGCAAGGTCTCGGCCGGGAACCCGGCCAGCTCACCCTGGGCATCGCGGCTCATCAGGTTCAGGCTGGCTTCGCCATTCATCGCCAGGACCGGCATGCGCGAGCGCCCATGGCGAGTCAGCGCATCCTTGAGCTTGCGCGCCGGGTCGCCGAAGAGCGAAACGGCCAATACGCTGTCGGCCTGGTTCAGCCATTGGGCCAGCTGTTTGTCGTTGGCCGCCATCAGCTGGGCCGGGGTGCGCAGATTGATGCGGTCTTGCGGATGCGTCGCCAGATGCCGATGGGCCGCCTCAATCGCCGTCGGCGCAGCCCGCTCCGTCACGATGCCGAGCAGGGTGGCTGCCTGGGCACCGCTCAGGGCGAGCGTGCCGAGCAGTACTGCGCAGGCGCCGGCCAGGCGGCGGAAAAACGGGCGCCGGGGTGACACGCTGTCTGGGTTACCAGTCCAGGCCTGGCATAGCCTTAATGCCGGCGCTGAAGGCGTGTTTTTCATTGCCGATTTCGCTGACCGTGTCGGCAGCCTCACGTAGCGCTTCCGGGGCGCCGCGGCCGGTGACGATGACATGCTGCATCAACGGGCGGGACAACAGCTTGGCGATGACCGCCTCGAGGTCGAGCCAGCCGTATTTGAAGGCGTAGGTCATTTCATCGAGAACGACGAGGCCTATCTCCGGGTTGCTCAGGTAAGTGCAAGCGACTTCCCAGGCCGCCTGGGCGGCGCGGGCGTCGCGTTCCTTGTCCTGGGTTTCCCAGGTGAAGCCTTCGCCGCCGACGTGCCAATGCACATTCGGCTGCTGGCGGAAGAAGGCTTCCTCGCCGGTGTCGGAGCGGCCTTTGACGAACTGCACGACGGCAACCTTGAGGCCGTGGCCGAGGGCGCGGGCGACGACGCCAAAGGCGGCCGAGGATTTACCCTTGCCGTTGCCGGTGTTGACCAGCAGCACGCCGCGCTCTTCCTGGGCGGCGGCGATCTTCTCGTCGATGACCGACTTCTTCTTCTGCATGCGTTGTTCGTGAGTGACGCTCATGATTTATTCCGGAATGAAGCAGCGCTGGCCGCGATCGTCGATCTGGCGCAGCGGGTAGCCGTAGAGTTCGGACAGGGTTTTTGCCGTTAACAGCTCGTGCACCGCAGCAGTCTCCGTGCGGCCATCGCCGAAGACGAGCAGGGCGCGGTCGCAGAAGCGGAAGGCCAGCGTCGGGTCGTGCAGGACCATGACGACGCCGGCACCGCATTCGCGCGCCGTGCCGGTGAAAAGTTCGAGCACGGCCATCTGGTGGTTGAGGTCGAGGTGCGATAGCGGTTCGTCGAGCAGGTAGAGCGGAGCGGCTTGCGTCAGCAGCGTGGCGATGGCCAGACGCTGGCGTTCGCCGCCGGACAGGGTGTGGATCTGACGGTTTTCCATGCCGGCCAGGCCGACCGCTTTCAGCGCGTCGCGGGCGATGTCGGCATCCTTGCTGCTTTCCCAGTCCCAGCGGCCGAGGTGCGGGTGACGGCCGGTGAGGGCGGTTTCCAGCACCGTCGAACCAAAGGGATCGGTCTGGAATTGGCCGAGCCAGGCACGACGTAGTGCCGCCTGCCGAGGATGCAGCAGGGAGGCATCTTCGCCGTCGAGCAGCACCGCCCCGGCGGCCGGGGGGCGCAAGCCGGCCAGCGTCGACAGCAGGGTCGATTTGCCGGCCCCATTGCGGCCGAGAATGGCCAGGCGTTCGCCGGGCGCGACAGCAAGGTCGAGGCGTTCGATGACCGTGCGCTCGCCGACGGCGACCTGCAACTGGCGGGCTTCGAGCAGCGGCGTCATTTCGGCTGCCTCGACAGCAGGAAGAGGAAGACCGGTACGCCGATCAGTGCCGTCAGCACGCCGACCGGCAACTGCTGCGGTGCGATGATGGTGCGTGCCGCCGTATCGGCCAGCACGAGCAATGAGCCGCCAGCCAGTACCGAGGCGGGCAGCAGCAAGCGCTGGTCGTTGCCGGTGGCCAGGCGGACCAGGTGCGGTACGACCAGACCGACGAAACCGATGGAGCCGGCGGTCGTTACCGAGGCCGCGGTCGCCAAAGAAGCGATCAGATAAATGGCATAGCGCAGGCGGGTGACATCGACACCCAGCGCCTGTGCCTGTTGGCTGCCACGCGCCAGCAAATTGAGTTCGCGGGCGAAGGGCATGGCAAACATGAATGCGATCGCCAACGCGGTGAGTGCAGGCCACCAGGCATTGGTTTGCCCAAGGTCGCCCATCAACCAGAACAACATGCCGCGCAGCTTGTGTTCTTCGGCAATGGCCAGCATTAGCGCAACCAGTGCTCCACAGCCGGCGGCGACGATGACGCCGGTCAGCAGAAGGCGCGTCTGCGTCCAGCTGCCGTCGCCGTGCGCCAGGCCGAATACCAGGAACATGGCGCCCAAGGCGCCGGCGAAGGCCAGTCCGTCGATGCCGAGTACCGGTAGACCGAGCAGGATGGCGAACATCGCGCCAACCCCGGAGCCGCCGGAAATGCCCAGTACGTAAGGGTCGGCCAGCGGGTTGCGCAACAGTACCTGCATCAGCGCGCCGGCCAGCGCCAGCAGGCCGCCACAGGCAAAGCCGGCGATGGCACGTGGCAGGCGCAGTTCGACGACGACCTGGCCGCCGCCCGACTCATGCCCGAGCAGTGCGTTGAATACGTCGCCGAATTCCACCCGGTAGCTACCCAAGGCCAGCGCCGTGGCGAAACTGAACAGCGCCAACAGCGTTAGCGTGAGCAGGATCAGGAGGGCGCGGCGACGGGTAGGCACGGGGCGATCTTACTTCGGGTTGTAGCGAATGCCGACAAAGGCGTTGAAACCCAGCGTGCCGTATTCGGCCACCGTTTGATAGTCGCGGTCGAACAGGTTGTTCAGCTTGGCGAAGACCGACCAGTCCTTGGCGAAGCGGTATGCGCCATAAAGATTGACCAAGGCATAGCCACCCAGCTTCACCTCGTTCTTGTCGTCGCTGAAACGACGGTCGCTGGCGAAAATTTCGGCGCGCCAGTCGAAGGCGCCGACCTGCTGGCCGACCGCCACGGTGCCATAGTTGCTGGCACGCCGTGGCAGAACCCGACCGGTATTGGCATCGCGTGCATCAAGATTGGTGTAGTTGGCGCTGAAATCGAAAGTGCTGATCCTGCCCTCGTAGGCGAGGGTGGTGCCTTCCAGGCGGGCATTGCTGACGTTGACCGGCATGATGGTCGTGCCCGTACTTGGCCAGACGATCAGGTTTGCCACACGGTTCAGGAACCAGGTGGCGGACAAACGATGAGCGCCGAGATCGTAATGCAGCGAGGCTTCGCGGTTGCGTGAAGACTCCGGTTCGAGGTTGGGGTTGCCGACGTACTTGCCGCTCTGCGGATAGTAAAGATCGTTGAAAGACGGCGCCTTGAAGGCGGTACCGTAGCCGACGTTGGCACGCAGTTCCTTGGTGATCTGGTAGCCGTAGGCGACGGAGCCGGTCGTCTTTTTGCCGAATTGGTCGCTATCGTCAAAACGGATGTTGCCTTGCAGGCGGTTGTTGCCGAATTGGCCGTTCCAGCCGGCCAGTAGCGAGTCCGTCTTGCGGCTGGTCACCCGGTACCTGCTGCTCGTCTTGACTTCCTGTTCCAGTCGTTCTGCGGCCAGCAGGAAATTGCCGATGCTGGTGTTCAGATCGTTCTGCCAGGAATATTGATTTTGATCGGTCCGGAAATAGCTGGTCTGAGCGCGGTCAGTCAGCGATTTCGTGTCATCTACGCTCTGGCCATAGCGCAGGGTGCTGCTCCAGTTTTGCGTCAGCTTGTTCTTCAGATAGACGCCGACATTCGAGAGGGCGTTCTGGCTGACGGCGTCCTTGGCGGCGGTAGCTGTCGATGGGCCGACGTCATATTGGTTTTCGCCGTCGGCGTAGAAAAACTGGGTCCCGATTTCGTGCCCTGGCGCCATTTCGTACGAGAGACCACCGGCGAACGAGTGGTTTTTATAGCCGTCGAGGTCGGCGTTGTAACTGGAAGATTTCCGGTTGGTGATGTTGTTGATGCCGCTGGTGTGGAAGTAGTCGGCACTCAAGGAATAGCGCAAGCCGCCCGATTGTCCGCTGAAGCCCGTTGCTGCCGATTGGGTATCGTAGTTCCCGGCGCCGACTTCGGCATAGACATGCGGCTCGCCTTCGCCACGCCGGGTGAATATCTGGATCACGCCCCCGATCGCATCGCTGCCATAGAGCGACGAACCTGGCCCGCGCAGAATTTCGATGCGCTCGATCTGACTCACCGGAATTCTCGACCAGGCGCTCATCTGACCGGCGGTGGCCGAGCCCACGCGCATGCCATCGATCAACACGAGGGTATGGCCGCTATTGGTGCCACGCATATAGATGGAGGACGTGGTTCCCGGGCCGCCATTGCTGGCTAGCTCGACGCCCGGTTGGCGCGCCAACAGATCGCCGAGACTGGTCGTCGGAGTTCGCTCGATATCTTCGCGTTCAAGAACGGTGACGTCGGAGAGTTGCTCGGAGACTTTCATCGCTTGCCGGTTGGCGGTGACGACGACAGGGTCCAGCGACGTAGTTTGAGCAAAGGTGTTTGATGAAAAGGCAAGGGCCAGAGCGGCTGCGCTTGCAGATAGACGATAAGACATTATTTTCCTTCCCCCGGCAGGCGTCCCCGCATGCCGTAGATGCACTGAAAAGGAAGCGTCAGGGGGAAAAGGCTGGCTATGAGGAACCGGCACCACCACCCCGTGGCACTTCCAACTTGTGTGCGAGGCCGGTATCCGGGCTTGCAAGTCTTGACGCGTCGCCTTCCCAGGAAAATCCCAGTGGCGTTGTGACGCGCCCGCACTTGCTTACCGTTGCGGGGGCAGCAGCGGAATGGTCTCTTTGACTGGAGACGCACCGCTTTCCCGTTTAACTGCGCGTGGAGAATCCGTGCGCAGCACCTAACACGGCGCGCATTCTACAACGCGATGATTCCGAGCGCATCAGCAGATGGCGATAATTTCTGATAATCTACTTTGAATTCGGCAGCTTAGTCCTTGACCTGCTGTTATTTTTGCCACTATAGTGCGCGCCATGAATACTGAACTCGAAGCGCTTGAAGCCAAGATCGAACAGGTCGTCGACCTGGTTCTCAAGTTGCGCGCCGAGAACGAGGTATTGCGCAATCAGATGGCTGCGGCAGAAGCCGAACGTCTGCATCTGCGCCAGACCATGACGGCCGCCCGGGAGCGTCTGGAGAAGTTGATGGACAAGTTGCCCGAGGAGAGCTGAGTTGAGCGGCGAATCGAATTTCCTCGACGTGAATATCATGGGGCGCGAGTATCGCGTCGCTTGTACGCCGGAAGAGCGCGAAGCGCTGCTGGCCGCTGTCGATCTGGTCGACGGCAAGATGCGCGAGATCGCGCAGCGTACCAAGAACACTATTGCCGAACGTGTCGCCGTCATGGCCGCGCTGAATATCGCGCACGAGCATCTCTCTACTCCCGGCGACCAGCCTGCTGCGGGCTTTTCGGAAGCAGTTGCGAGTTCCGAGACAAAGCGTAGAATCGAATCCATGGGAGCGCGGCTGGATGCCGTGTTGGCGCCCCAGCAGCAGTTGGAACTCTGATTCGCTGCTGGCGCGTCGCCCGCCGAGTGTTCCCTGCGGTGTTTGTTAAGGCCATATATTCCTTGAACCAATGCTGATTGGCATCGGTTGTGGACCGTTGAAACCGCTGTTGTGCGCGCTCTTCGTCGAGCGTGCCTGATGCGGGAGGAAAGCAACCACTCTGAACCTCGGTTCAGGATGCCGGCCTGACGGCACTCGCGGGGACCAAATCCAACGGGTGGCAGAGTGTTCTGCCACCCGTTTCCTTTTTGTCGGGTGGGAAATGCAATACTGGCTGATGAAGTCCGAGCCGGACGAGGTGTCGATCGACGATCTGGAACGTTTGGGCAGCGTGCCATGGTTCGGTGTGCGCAATTATCAAGCGCGCAATTTCATGCGCGACACCATGCAGATTGGCGATCTGGCCTTGTTCTACCATTCCGGTTGCGCCGAACCGGGTGTTGCCGGTGTGTGCGAGATCAGTTCGGAGCCCTATCCGGATGCCACGCAGTTCGATCCGGGGAGTCCCTATTTCGATGCCAAATCGACGCTGGAAACACCGCGCTGGTTGTTGCGCGATGTGCGTTTCGTCGCCCGCGGGCGCTATGTGCCCTTGAGCGAACTGCGCCTGCAGCCGGAACTTGCTAACATGCGCCTCCTCGCCCGTGGCAACCGTTTGTCCATCACACCAGTGACGCCGGACGAGTGGCGTTTCATTGCTGGCCAACTGGCGGGCATTGCTCAATTCAAGGGATAGTTCATGAGTCTGGAGTGGTTGGCCGCGTATCTGCTGTTAGGCGCTTTCGTCGGTTTTTTTGCCGGCCTGCTCGGGGTCGGTGGCGGCGGCATCATGGTGCCGGTGCTGACCACCATGTTCGCGGCGCAGGGTTTCCCTCCGGAGCATATGGTGCATCTGGCGCTCGGCACCTCGATGGCGGCCATCGTGCTGACTTCGGTGTCCAGCTTGCGTGCGCATCACGCCCATGGCGCGGTGCGCTGGGATATCGTCAAGGGCGTCGCGCCGGGCGTCCTGTTCGGGACTTTCGGCGGTACCTTCATCGCCTCTTCGGCGCCGACTCGGCCCTTGGCCATTTTCTTCGGCTGCTTCATGGCCTATGTGTCACTGCAGATGATTCTCAACGTCAAACCCAAGCCGTCGCGCGAACTGCCAGGCAAGGTGGGGTTGGCCGGGGTGGGTACCGGGATTGGCGTGGTCTCGGCATTGGTGGCCATCGGCGGTGGTTCGCTCTCGGTGCCCTTCATGACGTGGTGCAACGTCAAGATGCAGAACGCCATCGGCACGTCGGCCGCCATCGGTTTACCGATTGCCTTGGCTGGTGCGCTGGGTTACCTGATCAACGGCTGGGCGGTCGATGGTTTGCCGTCATGGACGCTGGGTTATGTCTTCGTGCCGGCATTGGTGGCGGTCAGTGCGGTGTCGATGTTTACCGCGCCGCTCGGCGCCAAGCTGGCGCATCGTCTGCCAGTCGCAACGCTGAAGAAGATCTTCGCCGGAGTCTTGATCCTGCTCTCGGCGAAGATGCTGCACACGGTGTTCGGCGCCTGATTACTGCGCCTTGAAGGCCGGTTTGCGTTTCTCGAGGAAGGCGGCGAGGCCTTCCTTGTAATCCTCGGTCTCGAGGAAGGCGAAGGAAGCGGCCTTTTCCTCGTCGCTCAGCGGACGCCCATCGAGCAGACGCTTGATCCACTGCTTGTGCCAGCCGGCGACGAGCGGGGCGCCGGCGCCGATGCGACGGGCGGTGGCGAACACTTCGTCTTCCAACTGCGCGTCGGTGACGACGCGGGTGAGCAAGCCTTTCTCGTAGGCCTCGCGGGCGTTCAGGATGCGCCCTTCGAGCAGGATTTCTTTCATTACCGCCGGGCCGGCCAGGCGTAGCAAGCCTTCCATTTCCCCCGGATACATCGAAAAGCCGAGCTTGTTGATCGGGGCGCCGAACTTGGCGTTTTCGCTGGCGATGCGCAGGTCGCAGGCGCCGGCGATTTCCAGGCCGCCGCCGATGCAGGCGCCGCGGATCAGGGCGACGGTCGGGTGAGGGCAGTCGGCAATGGCGTTGAGCGCCTGGGCGACTTCGCCGTGATAGTGCAGCGCCTGATCGAGCGTGGCACGGGCGGTAACGAACTCTTCGAGGTCGCCGCCGGCGGCGAAGGCTTCATTGCCGGCACCGCGGATCACGACGCAGCGAATGCTGCGGTGCACAGCGATTTTTTGGCAATTTTCAAACAGCTCGCGCCACATGGCGAGGTTGATCGCGTTGAGTTTGTCCGGATTGTTCAGGGAAAGGGTGGCGATTTCACCCTGAATAGCGAGGTCGATGGAGGGCATGGGGGCTGTTTTCCTACGGGATAATACGAATTGCTTAATGGTAAAGAAGCGCTTGGCTCAGGTCTTATATAAGATATAATTATGAATGCAGTTTGCACTAATTATTAATTAATAAGGGAGGTCAGCCATGAGCAGCGCAATGTATCAGCGGATGCGGGCCAATCCGAAATTTCAGGAACTCGTCGCACGTCGTGGACGTTTTGCCTGGACTTTGGCCATTGTGGTTTTGGTATTGTTCTATGGGTTCGTGATGGTCGTGGCGTTCAGCCCGGCGTCGCTGGGGCAGCCCGTTGCCGAAGGCTCGCGCCTGACGGTCGGGGTCGCAGTCGAACTCTTCATGTTCATCTTCTTCTGGGCGCTGACGGCGGTTTACGTCAAACGCGCCAATGGCGAATTTGACGAGCTGACGCAGCAGATCGTCAAGGAAGCCTGGAAGGAGGAAAAATAAGGGAATTATATACTTGACACCCTAACGCAAAGGGAGTAATCTACGCTTATCGTGGCTCGATGCGGATAAGCGAGATGACCAAGAAAGTAACCATCAGCGCCTACGAATTCCTCAAGAAGTTCCCTGATGAACGCGCTGCGCGCTTGCATATTGAGGAACGTCGCTGGCACGGCAAGCCCATCTGTCCTCATTGTGGCAGCGTCGAGCGCATCCAAACCCGCAAGATCGAAGGCTATTTCCGTTGTCTCTCCTGCAAGGAGGACTTCACCGTGCGCACCGGGACGATTTTCGAGCGTTCCCATGTGCCCCTCGATAAGTGGCTGTACGCAATCTACCTGCTGGTCACTTCGCGCAAGGGCGTGTCGTCACTCCAACTCTCCAAGGAAATCGGAGTGACGCAAAAGACCGCGTGGTTCATGCTTCAACGGCTGCGCGAAGCCTGCGGCGGCGGAACGGGCAGCGATGGCGGTTTCCTGTCGGGGATCGTTGAAGCCGACGAAACCTACATCGGCGGCAAAGAGGCTAACAAGCACGAATCGAAGAAGCTCAAGAAAGGACGCGGCACGGTTGGCAAGACCGGTGTTCTTGGTATGCGCGAGCGCGACGGCCATGTGAAGGCGGTCGTTCTGGACGGCACCACAACCGAAGAAATCACCGGCCATATCTTCGCCAACGTCGCGCCTGGAACGACGCTCTGCACCGACGAGCACGCCGCCTACCAAAATCTGCCGAAAGTCGGACTGCCGCTTGACGTACCGGCTTACCACCACAGGTCCGTCAATCACAGCGCCAAGCAATTTGTAGACGGAATGGCCCACACCAATGGCATCGAGAGCGTATGGGCGGTGCTTAAGCGCGGTTTCTACGGCGTTTATCACCAATTCAGCCAGAAGCACTTGCAACGCTATGTTGATGAATTCGCCTACCGGCTCAACGAAGGCAATGTGCGCGTTCATACGATGGATCGAATCGACGCCCTTATCGGCAAGACGCTCGGCGTGCGCCTGACCTACGCAAATCTCACGGGAGAGTTCGCATGAAACAGGATTCGCGGCTTCACACGCTGGATCGAACATTGGATCGAGTGCTGGCGTACCGCCCTGGTCGCCGGACAGCGCTCGCGCAGGCCGTTGCAGGCGCATCCGCGCCTTTGCATTTCTACGAGTTTTTCGCGGGCGGCGGCATGGCTCGCATCGGCCTTGGCCCTGGCTGGTCATGCCGTTTCGCCAACGACATCGACGAGAGCAAGGCGAGCGCCTATCAGCGCAATTTTCAGGATTCCGACGAACTTGTGGTCGACGACATCGCAAAGGTTGCGATTGCAGACCTTCCGGGGCGGGCGCATCTGGCGTGGGCATCGTTTCCCTGCCAAGACCTTTCCCTGGCCGGCAATGGCGCGGGCCTGAAAGGCGAACGCTCGGGGATGTTTTGGGAGTTCTGGCGACTTATCCGGGGTCTGCGGGCGGAACATCGGGCACCGCGCATCATCGTGCTGGAAAACGTCTATGGCGCGATCACGTCGCATGAAGGCCGCGACATGGCCGCGATCTGCGGCGCATTGGCTGGCGAGGGCTATCGCTTCGCTCCGCTAGTGATTGATGCCGCGCAATTCGTGCCGCAATCGCGGCCCCGGCTGTTCATTGTCGGCTTCGCCGATGGCATCCACCCTCCTGCCGATCTTGTTTGCGCAACGCCGGTCGCCCCGTGGCACCCGGAAGCCTTTGGCATGTCCTTTGACCTTCTGGATGAGGCGGCGCGCAAGCGTTGGCTTTGGCTTCGTTTGCCGGACGCTCCGGCTCGGGCCGCGCGTTTGGTCGACATCATTGAGGATGAGCCGGCGAGCGTTGAATGGCACTCCGCTATGGAAACGCGGCAGCTTTTGTCCATGATGACGCCGATCAATCTGGAAAAGGTGAAGGCGGCTAAGAGGACCAAAGTGAAGATGGTTGGCGCGATCTACAAGCGCACGCGCTTGGACGATCAGGGTGTTAAGAGGCAGCGGGCGGAAGTTCGCTTTGATGATGTGGCGGGCTGTCTCCGCACGCCGGCCGGCGGCTCAAGCCGTCAGATCATCCTGGTCGTCGAGGGGCAGAAAATCAGGAGTCGGTTGCTGTCGTCGCGCGAAGCGGCGCGGCTCATGGGCATCCCCGATTCGTACATCCTTCCGGCGCGATACAACGACGCCTATCACCTTGCCGGTGATGGCGTCGCCGTCCCGGTTGTTTCCTGGCTTGCGCGGCACTTGATCGAACCCGCGCTTGTCGCAAACCCCGTTTACGCGGTCGCTGAAACGGCGGAATAGCTCATGTCGGACTCCAGTTTGCCAAAAGCCACGCTGCGCCAACGGTTTGACGCGTTCATTGCGGCCAACACCCACAAGAAGGCGTCAGAGACGGACTTTCGCCGGAAAGGCTCGCTTGGGGTGGGCCTGATTATCACCCACACGCTCATGAGCAAGCCCCCAAGTTTCCCGCTCAATCCAGATGATTTTCTGGCGGACGCCGGAACACAGGTCAAGAACTTGAGCGGGTCGAATATCAACAAAATCCTCAAGGCCCACGGCATCGACAAGTCGCTCGGTACAGAAGTCGGAAGGACCAATCGGGGCGCACCGCAGCATATGCGGGTCTATATCGAGTTTTTGAACGCACTCCAGGTTGATGACGCCCTCGATCTTCCGGAGTTGATGGGGTTCTGGCTTGAAAAGGTCCGCGAGTTCTTCGCCGCCAAGCCGTTTGAATTGAAGCTGGACCCGTCTCTCGGACTGCGCGCTATGGTCCGACATTTGATGAAGCAGGCCGAGGATCGCCAGCGCCAGCAACAAGGATTCAATTTCGCCGGCACGCTTGCCCAACACCTGATCGGCGCGAAGCTCGACTTGGTGTTGGGCGTCGATCCCGCCCGCCATCACGGCGCCAATCAGAACGATGCCGGAGGGCGGCACGGCGACTTCTTGTTGAACGACGTATGCATTCACGTCACGACGGCTCCAGCCGCACTCCTGATGCAGAAGTGCAAAGAGAATCTGAGCCACGGTTTGCGGCCCATCATCGTCACCATCTATTCTCGCGTAGCGGTCGCGGAGGCGCTGGCAGAGGACATCGAGATCGGTAGCCGTATCGACATCTTCGAGATCGAACAGTTCATCGCCACCAATATGTTCGAACTGAGCTTGTTCAAGCCCAGTGATCGGCGGATAAAGGTTGGCGAGTTCGTCGCCCGTTACAATGAGTTAATCGACGAGTACGAGACGGACCCAAGCCTGAAAATCCACTTCTTGGAGTAACTCGCTGATGCGGTCGTTTCCCCCATCGAAGAATCGCTTGGCCGCGCTGGAACAGGACAAAGCGGCCGGCGGTGCCGAGTTGCGCAAGATGCGCACAAAATCAGGTGGCATCGTAACGGTATCCCTTGCGCTTTCTCCGGTTGATGGAGGCTCGCGCGTGACGCTTCGGTTCAAGTGGGGTGGCGGAACCGTTCAGCGCACGATAGGCACGGTGTCGGCCCCTTCACGGCCAGAATCGCTACGCTTGGCGTGGCGAATGCTGCGCGAGAATCAAATCGTCGAGAATGAGGGCTGGTCGTGGGTAGCCCCTTCCCCTTGAACGTCCGCATCCATGACCGATACCGTCGACACGGCCACCCGCAGCCGAATCATGGCGCGCATTCGGGCGAAAGACACTGCGCCAGAACTGGCGCTGCGCAAGGCGTTGTTTGCGCGCGGGCTGCGCTACCGGCTGCATCGCGCCACTTTGCCGGGCACGCCCGATCTGGTGTTGCCGGGGCATCGCGCGGTTGCTTTCGTGCATGGGTGTCAATGGCACTGGCACGGTTGCAGCAGATGCCGGATGCCAGCCAGCAACGTCGAGTATTGGCGGGCGAAGATCGCCAGGAATCAGGAGCGCGACCGCAGGCAGGTCGCGGAGCTTCGCTCGTTGGGCTGGCGGGTGTTGATCGTGTGGGAATGCGCGCTCAAGTCGCGCATGCTAGATGCAACTGCCGACAAGGCGGCAAGGTGGCTGCGCTCTGGACTCGGGGCATTCCGGGCTATCCCGCCATCGGCGGACAGGTAGTCAAGTATATAAATCCCAAAAATAATGCGTAAACTGATCACGACACTCGCGCTGCTCGGCCTTTCCGGTGCAGTGCTCGCTGCCGACGCTGTTGGCGCAACCGAAAAACAGGCGACCAACTGGCACGCCATCATCATGTTCTGCATCTTCGTGGCGATGACCATGGGGATCACCTACTGGGCAGCTTCCCGTACCAAATCGACGGCCGATTTCTACACGGCCGGCGGCGGCATCACGGGCTTCCAGAACGGTCTGGCAATCGCTGGCGACTACATGTCGGCCGCCACGCTGCTCGGTCTGACCGCGATGGTCTACACCCAGGGTTACGACGGCTACATCTACATGCTGTGCTTCTTCGCCGGCTGGCCGATCATCCTGTTCCTGATGGCCGAACGCCTGCGTAACCTGGGCAAGTTCACCTTCTCCGACATCACTGCCTATCGCCTCGATCAGGGCAAGGTGCGCACGATGGCTGCGGTTTCCTCGCTGACTGTCGTCTGCTTCTACCTGATCGCCCAGATGGTCGGTGCCGGCCAGCTGATCAAGCTGCTCTTCGGTCTGGAGTACAACGTCGCCATCTTCGCCGTTGGTATCCTGATGATGGTCTATGTGACCTTCGGCGGCATGGTCGCCACGACCTGGGTGCAGATCATCAAGGCCTGCATGCTGCTGGCTGGCGGTACGCTGGTCATGATCCTGGCCATGAGCCAGTTCGGTTTCTCCTACACCGAGCTGATGGAGAAGGCGACCAGCGTTCATAAGCTGGGCGACAAGCTGATGTCCCCGGGTAGCCTGCTGAAGGATCCGGTCACCGCGATTTCGCTGGGCCTGGGCCTGATGTTCGGTACGGCGGGTCTGCCGCACATCCTGATGCGCTTCTTCACCGTGACCGACGCCAAGGAAGCGCGCAAATCCGTGCTCTATGCTTCTGGTTTTGTCGCTTACTTCTTCAACGTCATCTTCCTGATGGGCCTGGCAGCGATCATCATCGTCGGCCAGAATCCGGACTTCTTCGAAGGCGGCGAAATCGGCAAGAAGTTGATCGGTGGTGGCAACATGGTTGCGATGCACCTGGCCAAGGCCGTCGGTGGCAACATGCTGCTCGGCTTCCTCGCTGCCGTGGCTTTCGCCACCATCCTGGCCGTGGTTTCCGGTCTGGCACTGGCTGGCGCTTCCGCCATCTCGCATGACTTGTACGCCCGCGTCATCATGAAGGGGCAGGCTTCCGAAGCCAGCGAAATCCGTGTCTCCAAGATCGCTACGATCTGCCTGGGCGCCGTTGCGATCGTGCTCGGCATCCTGTTCGAGAAGCAGAACATCGCCTTCATGGTCGGTCTGGCCTTCGGCGTCGCTGCAGCCGCGAACTTCCCGGTCCTCATCCTCTCCATGTACTGGAAGGGTTTGACCACCAAGGGCGCCCTGTGGGGTGGTTACGGTGGTCTGGTTTCTGCCGTACTGTTCGTGCTCTTCTCGAAGTCCGTGTGGGTCGACGTGCTCGGCAATGCCGCGCCACTCTTCCCCTACACCCAGCCGGCGCTGTTCGCCATGCCGGTCGCTTTCCTGATGGCCTTCATCATGTCGAAGAGCGATTCGAGCGTTCGTGCCAAGGAAGAGATCGAAGCCTTCGAAGACCAGTACGTTCGTGCGCAGACCGGCTACGGTGCTGCCTCTGCTTCGAACCACTAAGCGGATTCGTTGCCAAAAACCCCGTTGGTACTACCAACGGGTTTTTTTTATGCCTGAGAGCCTTACAGCAGTATTTCAGAATGTAGTAAATTGAATAGCTGAAACTTGAGGGGCACAAAATGAAAAGAGCCATACAGCCAACCACCGTCGAGCGCTTCATGCGCGAAGACGATTTCATCGTTTCAAAGACCAACGCCAAGGGAATCATTACTTACGGGAACCCCATCTTCATCGAATTTTCGGGGTACACCGAAGACGAGCTATTGGGTTCGCAGCACAACATCGTGCGCCATCCCGACATGCCACGCTCGGCATTCAAGCTGGTCTGGGACACCATCTCCGCTGGCGAGGAATTCTTTGGCTACGTCAAGAACATGGCCAAGGACGGGAGTTTCTACTGGGTATTTACCCACATCACGCCAGACCGCGACCGTCAGGGAAATATCGTGGGCTATACCTCGGTGCGCCGCTGTCCAAAGCGAGAAGCCGTGGCCAAGGTGGAGCCGCTTTATCGTGCCATGGTCGAAGCGGAAAAAGCCGCTGGCGCGCGTGGTGCAATTGAAGCCGGTACGGCTGTGTTGCTCGACCTGTTGAAACAATCCGGGATCAGCTATGAAGAACTCGTTTTCTCGCTTTAACGCGAAGCCGCTGTTGGCGGCATTGCTACTGGCTGCAGCTGCCAGCGCGTACTTCCTGCCGTGGCTGACGATAGTTTTGCTGGTTGCCAGTTTGGTTTTGGTTTTTTGGCCAAATGGCATGTCCACCGCAGAACTGGCGAAATTGGATAATTTGTTGCGCGAAGTCGGGCAGGGGGAGCTGGTGGCACGTCTGCCGAATGCCTTGGGCGACCCGACCCTCGAATCGATCCGCGTGAACATGAACTCGGTGTTGGACCAGACCGAAACGTCTTTCCGCGAAATTCTTGGCGCCATGCATGCTTCTTCCTCGGGAAGAACCTGGCGGCGTCTTCAGAAGACAGGCTTGCACGGCACCTTCAAGCAAGTCCTGGAACAGATGCAGGCCTTGCTCGACAAACTGGAAGAGGCGCAGGAATCGATCGCTCGCGAAGCCCTGCTATCGCGGATTTTTCTGCGTTCCGAGCGAGGCTTGTCGATGGCGATTGAACATGTCGACCACGCATTGGGCGAAGTTGGCAGCGATTCGCGTCAATCCCGGGAGCTGGCGGCCAGCTTTGCCCAATCAGCCAGCTCGATGTCGGATGCCGCGCAGCGCATGTCCGTCGCGTTGGGTAGTTCGCAGGAGACGGCCGAGGGTAGCGTGCGTGCGCTTGACGACCTCAACACGAAGGCATCCGCGATCGCCGATCTTACCGGACGGATCGATGCCATCGCCAAGCAGACCAATTTGCTGGCGCTGAATGCAGCCATCGAGGCCGCACGGGCTGGTGAGGCAGGACGAGGCTTTGCCGTGGTGGCTGACGAAGTGCGTAAATTGGCAGACCAGGCACAACGTTCGGCCGAAGAAATCGCGGCGGCGATTTCTGCAATCAGCGATTCGATGGGAACGGCGACCCAGCAAATCGGCGAATTGCACGTATCGGTATCAACTGCTCGTACGACTGCCGATGAATTCAGTCATGAATTGGCCGGTGCGGCTTCCTCGGCGCAACATGTCGAGCGGCTCGCCAGTGCGATGGGTGAGGGGGCGACCTCAATGGAGGCTTCAATGCGCCTGGTGGCTACGGCTCAAAAGGCGCGGGCCGATGTGACTTCCATCTTGCACGGCGAGCAGGTCAATATCTCCAGCCTGAGCACCATGGAGCAGGAAGCTGCCAAGCTTGCCAGTTCACGCAAATGGGTCAAGGGAAGTGCAGACCGCGAAGCGCTGGTGGCAATCTACGATAGTCTATTTGCCAATATCGAACACCAGATGCGATAAAAAAAGCGGCCTTCAGGCCGCCTTCGCATTCGAGTCTTCCATCTTGGCCAAGGCTTCGCGCCCGGACAGCAGATGGTCATGCATCAGTTTCTCAGCCTTGGCGCTCTCTCGCCCTTCGAAAGCGGCCATGATGATACGGTGCTCGTCGAGCGACTGCTGCAGGCGGCCTTCCAGTGACAGGGAGTGCAGGCGGGAGAGTTTCAGTACCTTGCGGAGGTCCTGGATGACCGAGAGCATCCAGCGGTTGCCAGCCAGTTCCTGAATTTTCTTGTGGAACTCCTGATTGGCCTCGAAGAAGGCGCCGATGCGGCCATCGCGGGCAGCTGATTCCAATTGTTCGTGAATGGATTTCAATGCCGCGATATCGGTTGATGTTGCCTTGTCTACCGCTTCTGCGGCGCAGCGGCCTTCCAGCATGGCCATCAGCGGAAAGATGTCGTCGAGATCCTGCGGCGATATCTCGGTGACGTAGCAGCCACGACGCGGTTTCAGTTCGACCAGTCCCTCGGAGGCCAGGACCTTCAGTGCTTCGCGCAACGGCGTACGCGAGATACCGTACTGCTCGGCGAGCTTCTGCTCGTCGATCCAGGTGCCGGGAGGCAATTCGTGCGCGAAGATGCGTTGGCGAAGGCGTTCTGCAACTTCTTGATAGAGGGCGGTAGGAGCGATGCGGTTCATTTGTGTGGTGTGTGGTGTGCGGGCAAGTCGGTACATTGCTGACTTGCTTCCATAATTATGGATAACGTATTATGTAGGGCTTCCTGTGTCAAGCTGGGCTGACCAGCGTAGAATTTTGAATTCTGCATCATCGGCCCGAAAAAATCGAATCGGCGAGGGGTGTTTAATGTCTGAAAAGTTCTTTGATTCCAATAACCTGGATGCCTGGGAAAAGGCTGCGGCCAAGCAGGCGCCGGGTGGTGACGTCAATAACCTGGTGTGGAACACCCCCGAAGGTCTCAACGTCAAGGCGCTGTATACCAAGAAGGATGTCGAGAATCTGGAATTCGCCGACACCCTGCCAGGCGTTGCACCGTTCCTGCGTGGCCCGCAGCCGACGATGTATGCCGTCAAGCCGTGGACCATTCGCCAGTATGCCGGTTTCTCCACTGCCGAGGAGTCCAACGCCTTCTACCGCAAGGCGCTGGCCGCCGGTGGTCAGGGCGTTTCCGTCGCTTTCGACCTGGCGACTCACCGCGGCTACGACTCCGATAATCCTCGCGTCGTCGGCGACGTCGGCAAGGCCGGCGTGGCGATTGACTCGGTCGAAGACATGAAGATCCTGTTCGACGGCATTCCGCTCGACAAGATTTCCGTCTCGATGACCATGAACGGCGCGGTGCTGCCGATTCTCGCCGGCTACATCGTCGCTGCCGAAGAGCAGGGCGTTTCCCAGGAAAAGTTGTCTGGCACGATCCAGAACGACATCCTGAAAGAGTTCATGGTGCGGAATACCTATATCTATCCGCCCAAGCCGTCGATGAAGATCATCGCCGACATCTTCGGCTACACCGCGCAGCACATGCCGAAGTTCAACTCGATCTCGATCTCGGGTTACCACATCCAGGAAGCCGGCGCGAACCAGGCCATCGAGCTGGCGTTCACGCTGGCCGACGGCATGGAATACGTGCGCACCGGTGTCGCCTCGGGCATGGACGTCGACGTCTTTGCCGGCCGCCTGTCCTTCTTCTGGGCAGTGGGCATGAACTTCTACCTGGAAATCGCCAAGATGCGCGCCGCCCGCCTGTTGTGGCACCGCATCATGTCCGGTTTTGGCGCCAAGAACGCCAAGTCGATGATGCTGCGTACCCACTCGCAGACCTCTGGCTGGTCGCTGACCGAGCAGGATCCGTACAACAACGTCGTGCGTACCACCATCGAAGCAATGGCGGCCGTCTTCGGCGGTACCCAGTCGCTGCACACCAATGCGCTCGACGAAGCCATCGCACTGCCGACCGAGTTCTCGGCCCGTATCGCCCGTAATACCCAGCTGATCATTCAGGAAGAAACCCACATCACCAATGTGATCGATCCGTGGGCCGGTTCGTACATGATGGAAAAGCTGACCCAGGACATGGCCGACAAGGCCTGGGGCATCATCCAGGAAATCGAAGCCATGGGCGGCATGACCAAGGCCGTCGAATCCGGCTGGGCCAAGATGCAGGTCGAAACCTGTGCTGCCGACAAGCAGGCACGCATCGACTCCGGCAAGGACGTCATTGTCGGCGTCAACAAATACAAGTTGGCCAAGGAAGACGCTATCGACATCCTGGCCATCGACAACCACGTGGTGCGCGAAGCGCAGATCGAACGCCTTGCCCGCATCCGCAAGATGCGTGATCAGGCCAAGGTCGATGCCGCTCTGGCCGCACTGACAGAGGCTGCCAAGACCGGCGAAGGCAACCTGCTCGACCTCACCGTCAAGGCCATCCGCCTGCGCGCGACGGTCGGCGAAGTGTCCGATGCGCTGGAGGTTGTGTTTGGCCGTTTCCGCGCCAACAACCAGACCATTTCGGGTGTTTACGGTGGCGTCGTGGCCGGTCAGGAAAGCTGGGAACAGATCAAGGCAGACGTCGCCAAGTTCGCCGAGGAAGAAGGTCGCCGTCCGCGCATCATGATCGCCAAGCTGGGTCAGGATGGTCACGACCGCGGCGCCAAGGTGGTGGCTACCGCCTACGCCGACCTCGGTTTCGACATCGACATGGGGCCGCTCTTCCAGACTCCGGAAGAGGCAGCCCGCCAGGCCATCGAAAACGACGTTCACGCCATTGGCTGCTCGTCGCTGGCTGCCGGCCACAATACGCTCGTGCCGCAGATTATCCAGTCGCTGAAAGCCCAAGGCGCCGACGACATCATCGTCTTTGCCGGTGGCGTCATTCCGGCACAGGACTACGACACGCTGTTTGCGGCTGGTGCCAAGGCGGTTTTCGGTCCGGGCACCCGGATTGAGGATTCGGCCAAACGCGTGCTCGAAGAAATCCGCAAGGCGCGCGGCTAACCCCGGATGAAGCTGGACGACGCGCCCGTGCGTGCCAACCTACTGTCCGACGCCGACCGGCAACTGGTCGACGGCGTGCTGGCGGGTCAGCGCCGGGCGTTGGCCAAGGCCATCACGCTGATCGAATCGACTCGCGCCGATCACCAGCAGCGTGCGCAGCAGGTGCTGACCGCGTTGTTGCCGCAGACAGGCAATGCGATTCGCATCGGAATCTCCGGTGTGCCGGGAGCGGGGAAGTCCACCTTCATCGAGGCGCTTGGCGTCTGGCTGATTTCGCAGGGCAAGAAGCTGGCGGTTCTGGCCATTGACCCATCGTCCTCGGTGACCGGCGGTTCCATCCTCGGCGACAAGACACGCATGGAACAGTTGAGCCAGCGCGAGGAAGCCTTCATTCGTCCCAGCCCGTCGGCTGGCTCGCTTGGCGGGGTCGCCGAAAAGACGCGCGAAGCGATGCTGTTGTGCGAGGCGGCCGGCTACGACGTGATCATCATCGAGACGGTTGGCGTCGGTCAGTCGGAAACGACGGTGGCCGGGATGGTCGACATGTTCTGCCTGCTGCAGTTGCCGAATGCCGGCGACGATCTGCAAGCGATCAAGAAAGGCATCGTCGAGATCGCCGACATGGTGGTGATCAACAAGGCCGATATCGACAAGCAGGCAACCGCCGTCGTGCGTGCCCAGTGGCGCAACGCGCTGCACATGCTGCGCCCGGCTTCGCCTAACTGGTCGCCGCCGGTCATCGCCTTGTCAGCCCTGCACAAGCAGGGTATCGCCGATTTCTGGGAAGAGGTCGAGAAGTACCAGGCAGCCTTGAAGCCCACCGGCGAATTCGCCGCCAAGCGCCAGCACCAGTCGCTGTCCTGGATGTGGCAACTGATCGACTCCGGTTTGCGCCAGCATTTTCGCCAGCATCCGCGCGTGCAGGAAAACCTGCCCGCTTTCACCCGTTCCGTCGAAGAGGGCCATACGACCCCGGCTGCTGCCGCGTATGCACTCCTCGACTACCTGAAACACTGAAGTTCCAAGTTACCCGATCCACTTAGGGAGTTTTTTATGCACGACATCATCCGCCAGCTGGAAAAAAAGCGTGAACTGGCCCGCCTCGGCGGTGGCCAGAAGCGTATCGACAGCCAGCACAAGAAGGGCAAGTTGACCGCCCGCGAGCGTATCGAGCTGCTGCTCGATCCGGATTCCTTCGAAGAATGGGATATGTTCAAGGAACACCGCTGCGTCGACTTCGGCATGGATCAGTCCGAAAAGACCCCGGGTGACGGCGTCGTGACCGGTTATGGCACCATCAATGGCCGCTTGGTCTTCGTCTTCTCGCAGGACTTCACCGTGTTCGGCGGCTCGCTGTCCGAAACCCACGCCGAGAAGATCTGCAAGGTCATGGACCAGGCGATGAAGGTCGGCGCCCCGGTGATCGGCCTGAACGATTCGGGCGGTGCCCGTATTCAGGAAGGCGTTGCCTCCCTGGGCGGCTACGCTGATGTATTCCAGCGCAACGTGATGGCCTCTGGTGTCGTGCCGCAGATCTCCATGATCATGGGCCCTTGCGCCGGTGGTGCGGTGTACTCGCCGTCGATGACCGATTTCATCTTCATGGTCAAGGATTCGTCCTACATGTTCGTGACCGGTCCGGAAGTCGTCAAGACCGTGACCCACGAAGACGTGACCGCCGAAGAGCTGGGCGGCGCAATGACCCACACCAGCAAGTCCGGTGTCGCCGACTTGGCCTTCGAGAACGATGTCGAAGCCCTGTCGATGCTGCGTCGCTTCATGAACTTCATCCCGGCCAACAACAAGGAAAAGCCGCCGGTCACGCCGACCAACGACCCGGCCGATCGCATGGATTATTCGCTCGATACGCTGGTTCCGGACAACGCGAACAAGCCGTACGACATGAAGGAATTGATCATCAAGATCGCCGATGATGCCGATTTCTTCGAAATCCAGCCGGATTACGCCAAGAACATCATCATCGGCTTCGCTCGCATCGACGGTCACCCGGTCGGCATCGTCGCCAACCAGCCGCTCGTGCTGGCCGGTTGTCTGGACATCAAGTCCTCGATCAAGGCTGCCCGTTTCGTCCGCTTCTGCGACGCCTTCAACATCCCGGTCGTCACCTTCGTCGATGTGCCGGGCTTCATGCCGGGTACCGCCCAGGAATACGGCGGCATCATCAAGCACGGCGCCAAGCTGCTCTACGCCTACGCCGAATGCACCGTGCCGAAGGTCACCGTGATCACCCGCAAGGCCTACGGCGGCGCTTACGACGTGATGTCGTCCAAGCACCTGCGTGGCGACGTGAACCTGGCCTGGCCGTCCGCAGAAATCGCGGTGATGGGTCCGAAGGGTGCCGTGGAAATCATCTTCCGTGAAGAAAAGAACGATCCGGCCAAGCTCGCCCAGCGCGAAGCCGAGTACAAGGAAAAGTTCGCCAACCCGTTCGTGGCTGGTGCCCGTGGCTTCATCGACGATGTCATCATGCCGCACGCCACCCGCAAGCGTATCGCTCGCTCGCTGGCCATGCTGCGTGACAAGAAACTGGAAAATCCGTGGCGCAAGCACGGCAACATCCCGCTGTAAGCGTCAGGGAGGATTAGGAACATGTTCAAGAAGATTCTGATTGCCAACCGCGGCGAGATCGCCTGCCGCGTCATCAAGACCGCCCGCAAGATGGGCATCGCAACCGTTGCCGTCTATTCCGAGGCTGACAAGGATTCGCTGTTCGTCGACATGGCTGACGAAGCCGTTTGTATCGGCCCGGCTGCCTCGAAAGAGTCCTATCTGGTTGCCGACAAGATCATTGCCGCCTGCAAGCAGACCGGTGCCGAAGCGGTTCACCCCGGCTACGGCTTCCTGTCCGAGAACGCCGAGTTCTCGCGCCGCCTGGAAGAGCAGGGCATCAAGTTCATCGGCCCGAAGCACTACTCGATCGCCAAGATGGGCGACAAGATCGAGTCCAAGAAGCTCGCTATCGAAGCCAAGGTCAATACCATCCCGGGCTACAACGATGCCATCGATGGTCCGGACGCAGCGGTCGAAATCGCCAAGAAGATCGGTTACCCGGTCATGATCAAGGCTTCCGCTGGCGGCGGCGGCAAGGGTCTGCGCGTGGCCTACAACGATGCCGAAGCGCACGAAGGCTTCTCCTCCTGCGTTAACGAAGCCCGCAACTCCTTCGGTGACGACCGTGTCTTCATCGAAAAGTACGTGCTGGAACCGCGCCACATCGAAATCCAGGTGCTCGGCGACAGCCATGGCAACTATGTTTACCTGAACGAGCGCGACTGCTCGATCCAGCGTCGTCACCAGAAGGTCATCGAAGAGGCGCCGAGCCCCTTCGTCGATCCGGAAATGCGCAAGGCGATGGGCGAACAGGCCGTGGCCCTGGCCCGTGCCGTAAACTACGAGTCGGCCGGTACGGTCGAGTTTGTGGTGTCGGGCGCGACCAAGGAATTCTACTTCCTGGAAATGAACACCCGCCTGCAGGTGGAACACCCGGTCACCGAACTGATTACCGGCCTCGACCTGGTCGAGCAGATGATCCGCGTCGCCTACGGCGAAAAGCTGCCGCTGACCCAGGCCGACGTCAAGATCAACGGCTGGTCGATGGAATGCCGTATCAACGCTGAAGACCCGTTCCGTGGCTTCCTGCCCTCCACCGGTCGCCTGGTCAAGTTCCAGCCGCCGGCCGAGATCCCGGGCCAGGTCCGTGTCGATACCGGCGTTTACGATGGCGGCGAGATCTCGATGTTCTACGACTCGATGATCGCCAAGCTAATCGTGCACGGCGCCACCCGTGAGCAGGCCATTGCCCGCATGCGTGACGCGCTGAACGGCTTCGTCATCCGCGGCATCTCCTCGAACATTCCGTTCCAGGCCGCGCTCATGCAGCACCCGGCTTTCCATTCCGGCATCTTCGACACTGGCTTCATTCCCAAGTACTATCCGACCGGCTTCGACGCCTCGATGGTGCCGCACGATGATCCGGCCCTGCTGGTTTCCGTTGCTGCCTACGTGTATCGCGCCTACACCGACCGTTCCGCCTCGATCACCGGCCAGATGCAGGGCCATGAGCGTATCGTCGGCGACAAGTGGATGGTCGTCCGCCTGAACAAGGAAGGTAACGAGCAGCATCCGGTGACGGCCCGTCCGATTCCCGGCGGCTACCACGTCGAGTACAGCGGTGAAACCTACGAAATCCTGTCCGACTGGAAGCTGGGCGAATCGCTGTTCGTCGGCACCTGCAACGGCGAGGAATTCACACTGCAGGTCGAGCGTCACAAGACCAAGTACAGCCTGTTCCACTGGGGCACGCGCGCCGACTTCATGGTCATGAGCGCCCGCGCTGCTGAACTGCTCGCGCTGATGCCCGAGAAGCCGGCGCCCGACCTCTCCAAGTTCCTGCTCTCCCCGATGCCGGGCCTGCTACGCGAAGTTGCCGTCCAGGTCGGTCAGGAAGTGAAGGCTGGCGAGAAGCTGGCGATCATCGAAGCGATGAAGATGGAAAACATCCTCAAGGCCGAGCAGGACTGCAAGGTCAAGAAGATCTCCGCCGCCGTCGGCGAAAGCCTGTCGGTCGACCAGATCATCATCGAATTCGAGTGATCCGGTTTTTGCCCGTTTAGGGCAGTGCACCGCAGCAATGAGGCCTCGCGCAAGCGGGGCCTTTTTTCTGGTCTTTTATCGGAGAAGAGGGGGCTGGAGTGATGGAACAGGGTTGGTTGCAGCCTTCGCTGCAAGCGGCTAGCCGTCACTCGGGGTTCGCTTGAAACGGAGGAACCAGCCGGGCAGCCCATAGAAGGTTGTCCACTGCTGCTGTTGCAGGGACAGGCCATGCTGGGCGCTTTTCTCGTCGAGATAGCTCAAGGAGTGGCAATAACGATGATTGCCGGAGCGGGTGGCGAAGATGCCACCCTCATTCGGTGCAGCCACGGTGTTGAACACCAGCTGGCCATTCGGCGTCAGAAGTCGGCCGGCGCTCTGGAACAGCCAGTCGAGCTCACGGAAGAAGTAGATGGATCCGGTCGCGATGATCAGATCAATCGGGTGGGTGATCTTGCAGATCGTGGCCTGTGCATCGCCTTCGTACAGCTCATCGTAGCGCTTGGCACGGCCGGCTTCCTTGAGCGATGAAAGATTGATGTCGAGTCCGGCGAGAAAGCCCGCATGTTTGATCAGGAAATCGCTGTTTAGTCCGGTTCCGCAACCGATATCGAGAATGCTGATCTGCTGGAGCGGAAGGTTCCGCCAGTCGTCGAGGAGTGCGAAATAACAGAGACGACGAGCGCCTTCCCGGTGAATCTCGTTGTCGTAATGGCTGACATCCTTGATCTCGGTATTTTCGTCCTGAGCCGGCCGTGGCCGGTCATTCACCAGTAGGTGCGGAAAATACTCGCGGATTTTGTCGATTTCACCGCGTTCCAGCGCGCGCCTGGAAAGAAAACAGGCCAGTTGATAACGCAAGTCGTTCGATGAACTGTGCAACAGCTTCTGCATCAATCGGTCGAAACTGCCCGGGCTTGTCTGTTTATCGTGTGTTTGAGCAATCAACTCGAACCAGTAAGGTTGCTGTTCGACCAGGCCAAGTACCGTAAGAAATATCTTGCTGGCTTTGGCGAAATGCTCATCCTCATAATTGGAGGTTTGTTCGAGGGTGCGCAATGCCACCATTGCATGCAGCAGAAAATAGAAATCGAAGCTGTTTGTGGACATGGTTCCGCGTAACCCGAATGAATGTGAGCGTTATTGTCCCTGAATGCAGGAACCCGATCAGCATAGGCAGTTTTGTACTGCTTGCCTATGGCCAAAAAAAAGCGGGCTTTCACCGGAAAGCCCGCTCGGGTGAAAAGGGATACTGGGCGATTATCGGCTATCCAGGCGCTGGCAGATCTCTGTGGTCAGCGCTGCCTGGTTCATGCAATAGAAATGCAGGCCTGGAGCACCACCCTTGAGCAGGCGTTCGCACAACTCAGTGACCACGTCGAGGCCGAAGGCTTTGATGCTGTCGCTATCATCGCCGAAGCTTTCGAATTTCTTGCGCATCCAGCGCGGGATGTCGGCACCGCAGGCATCCGAGAAGCGGGCGAGCTTGGAGAAGCTGGCAATCGGCATGATTCCCGGCACGATGGGAATCTCAACACCGGCAGCACGCGCTTCGTCCACGAAGTGGAAATAGGCGTCGGCGTTGTAGAAGTATTGGGTGATGGCCGAGTTGGCGCCGGCCTTGACCTTCTTGACGAAGGCGGCGAGGTCGTCCTTCGGGCTGCGCGCCTGCGGGTGCCATTCAGGATAGGCGGCCACTTCCAGGCTGAACCAATCGCCGGTTTCGGCGCGGATGAATTCGACCAGCTCGTTGGCGTAGCGGAACTCGCCTGTCTCAGCCATACCGGACGGCCGGTCGCCGCGCAGGGCGACGATGCGTTTGATGCCGGCGTCTTTGTACTCAGCGAGGATTTCGCGGATGGATTCGCGCGTCGAGCCGATACATGAGAGGTGAGGTGCAGCGTCGAAGCCTTCGGCGGCGATTTCCTTGACGACGGCGAAGGTGCGCTCTCGGGTCGAACCGCCAGCACCGTAGGTGACGGAGAAGAACTCCGGCTGCAGTTCGCCCAGCTTCTGCCGCGTCGCTCGCAGCTTTTCGACACCTTCCGGTGTCTGCGGCGGGAAAAATTCGATGGAGATTTCAGGTTTCATTTTCTTAACCAGATAAAGAATTCGCGGTTGCCATCACCGCCGGTGATCGGGCTGTCGAACCAACCGGCGACCTGCAGGCCGAGTCGGTGGGCCAAGGTACGAAATTTATGTTCGACTTCAGGATAGAGGCCAGTGTCCTTGACGATGCCGCCTTTGCCCAGATTGCCCGGCCCGACTTCGAACTGCGGTTTCACCAGCAACAGCAGATCGCCATGGGCAGCGAGCAGGCTCGGCAATTGCGGCAGAATCAGGCTCAGCGAGATGAATGACAGATCGCCGACGATCAGGTCAAAGCCGTTTTCCGGCATGGCTGTGCCGAGATCGGCAGCGGTCAGCGAGCGGCAATTGACACCTTCGATGGCGGTGACCGCCGGGTCGGCGCGTAGCTGCGAGTGCAACTGATCGTGTCCGACGTCGACACCCACCACGTGGCGTGCTCCGTTCTGCAGCAGACAGTCGGTGAAACCGCCGGTGGACTGCCCGATATCGAGACAAATCCGCCCGCCGATCTGCAGGCCGCTCTGCGCGAGCGCACCCGCGAGTTTCTGCCCACCGCGGGATACGTAGTGTGCGTCGGGGTCGGCGGCGACAAGCAGTGGCGTACCTTCCGGCAATTCGAGCGCCGGCTTGGCGATCGTGCCGCCTGCCCAGCTAACCCTGCCCTGCTTGATCATGAACTGCGCTGCCGTGCGGGAGGGCGCGAGCTTCTGGGCGACGAGCAGGGCGTCAGCCCGCAGCATGCCGGATGGACGTTCGTGCGTCGGTTGAACGACCGGGCGCGGCTTTTTCTGCCGGGCATGGAAGGAGTTCATGCTCATCGCAGCTTCACTTGCGCAACAGGATGGCGCTGAGCAGCCAGGAGATCAGGCTGTAGGCGATGGAGCCGAACAAGGCCGACCAGAAACCGCCGACCTGAAAGCCGTCGACCAGTGTTCCGGCCAACTGGAACAGAACGGCATTGATGACAAAGATGAACAGACCGAGCGTCAGCAGTGTCACCGGCAGCGTCAGCAGGATCAACAGCGGCCGTAGCAGCGTGTTGATCAGGCCGAGGATGACGGCAACGAGCAGTGCCGTGCCGAACCCGGCCACCTGGATCGAGGGCAGTACCCAGGGTAGCGCCAGCAGGGCCAGCGCGTTGACGATCCAGATGGCGAGGAGGTTCAGCATGGCTAACGCTTAGTAGCGGTAGTGGTCGGCCTTGTACGGGCCTTCCTTCGGCACGTTGATGTAGGCGGCCTGCTCGTCGGTGAGCTCGGTGAGCTGGGCGTTGAGGGTCTTCAGTTGCAGGCGGGCGACCTTCTCATCGAGATGCTTAGGCAGGGTGTAGACACCGACCGGGTACTTGTTGGAACCCTTCTGGGCTTCGCTCCACAGTTCGATCTGGGCGATCGTCTGGTTGGCGAAGGAGGAGGACATCACGTAGGACGGATGGCCCGTGCCACAGCCGAGGTTCACCAGGCGACCCTTGGCGAGCAGGATGATGCGGCGGCCATCCGGGAAGATGACGTGATCGACCTGCGGCTTGATCTCTTCCCACTGGTACTTTTCCAGCGAGGCGACATCGATTTCGTTGTCGAAGTGGCCGATGTTGCAGACGATGGCGTTGTTCTTCATCTTGACCATGTGATCATGGGTGATGACGTGGAAGTTGCCGGTAGTGGTGACGAAGATGTCGGCCTTGTCGGCAGCGTATTCCATGGTGACGACGCGGTAGCCTTCCATGGCGGCCTGCAGGGCGCAGATCGGGTCGATTTCGGTGACCCACACTTGAGCCGACAGGGCGCGCATGGCTTGGGCCGAGCCTTTGCCCACGTCGCCGTAGCCGCAGATGACGGCGATCTTGCCAGCGACCATGACGTCGGTGGCGCGCTTGATGCCATCGACCAGCGATTCGCGGCAGCCGTACAGGTTGTCGAACTTGGACTTGGTGACCGAGTCATTGACGTTGATGCCCGGGAACTTGAGTTCGCCGCGCTGGTGCATCTGGTACAAGCGATGTACGCCGGTGGTGGTTTCCTCGGTGACGCCCTTGATCTGGGCGAGTCGCACGGAGTACCAGGTCGGGTCGACGGCCAGCTTGGCCTTTATGGCTGCGAACAGGATGGTTTCCTCTTCCGAGCCCGGCTTGGCCAGTACGGAGATATCCTTCTCGGCACGGGCACCGAGGTGCAGCAGCAGGGTAGCATCGCCACCGTCGTCGAGGATCATGTTCGAGTAGCCACCGTCGGCCCATTCGAAGATGCGGTGGGTGTAATCCCAGTAATCGACCAGGGTTTCGCCCTTGACGGCGAAAACCGGGATGTTCTGCGCGGCAATGGCGGCGGCGGCGTGGTCCTGGGTCGAGAAGATGTTGCACGAGGCCCAGCGGACTTCGGCGCCGAGCGCGGTCAGCGTCTCGATCAGCACGGCGGTCTGAATGGTCATGTGCAGCGAACCGGTGATGCGCGCGCCCTTGAGCGGCTGAGTCTTCGCGAATTCCTCGCGAATGGCCATCAGGCCGGGCATTTCGCCTTCAGCAATGTTGATTTCCTTGCGACCCCAGTCGGCAAGGTTGATGTCGGCGATGACGTAGTCTTTGAATTCAGCCACAGCAAGCTCCTTCATGAACTGTGGCCGGGAGGGAGAAGGCGCCTCGTGGCTCACCCTTCATCCCGTGCCCGGCACGGGTTAAAGTCGGTGAGCGCCGTTTTAAACCGAGCCTGAGGGAAATACCCCTGCAGCGCTCCTCGGTAGGTGACGGATTATAAACGTCTTTTCAAACCTTGTCGCCGGCCCAGTATTGGTCGACATCCTTGATGCCCCACTTGGCCGCATCCTCGCGCCCGGCGATTTTCTCCGGGCTGCGCGCCAGATCGATGATTTCCGGACGCAGGTAGGCTTGCGACTTGGTCGAGAAGAAAACCTTGACCTTGGGTTTGAGCAGCGACTGTTCGCCCTGCTCGATGACCACGCCCAGTTTGCCCGACTCGAGACGAAGCAGCGAACCGATGGGATAGATGCCCAGGCTTTTGACGAAGGCCTGGAAGACGGTCGGGTCAAAGTGCCCCTTCCATTCAGCCATGCGCTTGATCGATTCGGCGGGGTCCCAGCCGGCCTTGTAGGGGCGGTTGGAGGTGATCGCGTCGTAGACATCGCAGACGGCACCCATCTTGGCAAACAGGCTCATCGTGTCGCCATTGAGCCCTTTCGGATAACCGGTGCCATCCACCTTCTCGTGGTGGTGCAGGCAGACGTCCTTGATTGTCTCGGTGACGCCCTTGCCATCAAGCAGTAGCTTGTAGCCTTCTTCCGGATGGGTCTTGATCAGGGCAAATTCCTCATTCGTCAGCTTGCCGGGCTTGTTCAGGACCTCGAGCGGCATCATTGCCTTGCCCAGGTCATGCAACAGGCCGGCCATCCCGGCTTCGCGGGTTTGCTGCTCGTCCAACCCCAACTGGCGCGCGAGCGCAATCATCAGGGCGCAGACAGCGACCGAATGCATGAAGGTGTAATCGTCTGCGGTCTTCAGGCGGGCCAAGCTGATCAGTGCGCCAGGGTTGCGCATGACCGAATTGGAGATTTCTTCGACCAAGGGTGCGGCGGCTTCGGCTTCGATGGCCTTGCCCATGCGCGCCTCCTGGAACATGGATACGACGGCCTCCTTGCCCTTGGCGACGATTTTCGAGGCGCGGGCGACTTCGTCGGAAAAGCTCGATTTCTCCTGAACGACAGGAGTTGGCGGGGGGATTTCCTCCGCAGTTTCCAGGGTTTCTACGTCGGATTGATCGGTGCATTCCACGTCGATGCCTTTTGAGACATCGATCCAGACCTCCTTGATATTGCTTTCCTGAACCAGGGCAATATCCTTGGGGTCTTCCAGGACGAATTTTGTCCGCCAGAAGGGGTGATCGAGCCATGCCCCACAGAATGCCTGCAGGTGCATGCCAACGCGGAGTTGGTCGACGGGAATTTTTTTCAGCATATTTGCTGATTTTATGCGAAAAAAGAGGGGCAGTCGCCCCTCCTTTGTCGTGATTTTGTTAAGCGCTTACAGTCCGGCGTCGCCACGCAGCAGGGCGGCGCGATCGGTGGCTTCCCAGGAGAACTCCGGTTCGTCACGACCGAAATGACCGTAGGCTGCAGTCTTCTGGTAAATCGGGCGCAGCAGGTTGAGCATATTGACGATGCCCTTCGGACGCAGGTCGAAGTGCTTCTTGACCAGCTCGGTCAGGGTTTCGTTGCTGACCTTGCCGGTGCCGAAAGTCTCGACCATGATCGAGGTCGGGTGGGCGACGCCGATGGCGTAGGACACCTGCACCAAACACTTCGAGGCAAGGCCTGCAGCAACGATGTTCTTGGCGACATAGCGACCGGCATAGGCGGCAGAACGGTCCACCTTGGACGGATCCTTGCCGGAGAAGGCGCCGCCGCCATGCGGTGCGGCACCGCCGTAGGTGTCGACGATGATCTTGCGCCCGGTCAGACCGCAATCGCCCTGCGGGCCACCGACAACGAAGCGCCCGGTCGGGTTGACCAGGTACTTGATGTCGCCCTTGATCAGTTCCTTCGGCAGCACGGGCTTGATGATCTGCTCGATGGTCGCTTCGCGCAGGTCTTCCAGACTGATGTCCGGGGCGTGCTGGGTCGACAGGACGACGGTATCGATCGAATCCGGCTTGCCATCGACGTAGCGGATCGTGACCTGCGACTTGGCATCCGGGCGGGCCCAAGGCAGACGGCCGTCCTTACGCAGCATGGCCTGGCGTTCGACGAGGCGGTGCGACAGGTAGATCGGCAACGGCATCAGTGACGGCGTTTCGTCGCAGGCGTAGCCGAACATCAGGCCTTGGTCACCGGCGCCCTGGTCGAGGTTGTCGTCGTAAGCCTTGTTAACGCCTTGGGCGATGTCCGGGCTTTGCTTGTCGTAGGCGACGAGTACGGCGCAACCCTTGTAGTCGATGCCGTAGTCGGTGTTGTCGTAACCGATGCGCTTGATGGTGTCGCGGGCCACCTGGATGTAGTCGACGTTCGCGTTCGTCGTGATTTCACCGGCCAGGACGACCAGACCCGTGTTGCACAGCGTTTCGGCGGCAACGCGCGAATGCGGATCCTGGGCCAGAATGGCGTCGAGGATAGCATCGGAAATCTGGTCGGCGACCTTGTCGGGGTGACCTTCGGAAACGGATTCCGAAGTGAAGAAGTATTCGCTCATGGCGGGCTCCTCGGTCCTTGGGTACGGCGTTACCGGCTTTGGACCAAGAGCGGGCGACGCTTTAGCGGTATTTATTAATCGCCCCGCAAGTTGTCTGTTTAACTCGGCGATCCGATAATGATAGCCTTTTCCTACCCGGTTTCAACCCCGGGAGACGCATGGTCTTTCTATTTCGACTACTTTCCCTGTTGCCTTTGTCGGTCCTGCATGCGCTTGGCGGCTTGCTTGGACGCTTGATCTATTGGCTATCGCCGACATACCGACGGCACCTTTGTGAGAATCTTGCCCAAGGTGGGTTCCGTCAGGCATTGCGTGGGAGGGTGGCTTCAGAGACGGGCAAGCAGATGCTTGAATTATCCCGTATCTGGATGAGGAGCCTGAAAGATGCCAATGCGCAGGTGGTCGATGTGCAGGGTTGGGAATTCGTCGAGGCGGCACAGCGCGATGGCAAGGGCATCGTATTCATGACACCGCATCTGGGGTGTTTCGAAATCACGGCCCAATACGTTTCGGCGTTTTGGGATATCACTGTCCTCTACCGCGAACCCAAATCGGCGGTGGCCAGGGAACTGATCCTGATGGGACGCAAGCGCGAGCATCTACACCTTGCACCAGCCGATCTGTCCGGAGTGCGCTCCCTGATCAAGGCCTTGAAGCGTGGTGAGGCGGTTGGTATGTTGCCGGACCAGGCCCCCAAGGTCGGTGAAGGGGTGTGGCTCAAGTTTTTCGGCCGTTACGCCTATACCATGACCCTGGCGGCTCGCCTGACCGAAACCGGCGCGACGACCTTGCTGGCTTGGGGCGAACGTCTGCCTGGTGGGGCCGGGTATCGCCTCCATTTCCGGCCCCCGGCAAAAGCCTTGGCCGGGGATACGGTGCAGCGTGCCCAACAGATCAACGACGAGATCGAAGGCTTGATCCGCGAATGTCCGACCCAATACCTGTGGGGTTACAACCGCTACAAGCGACCGGGTGGTGCCGAGCCGCCGCCGGCCGAGTGAGTTTTCGATGAAAGTGTTTTTTACCTACGTTTTGGTTGGTTTTCTCTGGCTGTTGCACTGGCTGCCCTTGCCCGTGCTAAGAGCCTTGGGGGGAGGGCTTGGTCGCGTGCTGTATCTGTTTGGGAAGGAGCGGCGGAATGTGGCCCTGACCAATCTGCGCCTATGTTTCCCTGAAAAGACAGAGACTGAGCGCGAGCGCATTGCGCGGGCCCATTTCATCGCTTTTGCCCAGGCGGCACTGGATCGGACGCTGGGTTGGTGGGCAAGTCGGGAGCGCCTGGAGCGCTTGATCCGGATTCATGGCGTCGAGCACTTGACCAATCCCGAGGGGCGGCCGGTGGTCATGCTGGCGCCGCATTTTGTCGGTCTGGATGCCGGTGGAACGGTCGTGTCGATGCATGTTGTCGGGTGCAGCGTGTTTTCCAAGCAGAAAAATCCGGTTCTCAACAAGTTGCTCTATGATGGTCGGATGCGTTTCAACGAGGCGGTTCTTCTTTCCCGGCAGGATGGAATGCGGAAGATTCTGAAGGCGCTGAAGGATGGGCATCCGTTTTATTACCTGCCGGACATGGATTTCGGACCGAAGGAGTCGATTTTCGTACCTTTCTTTGGCGTCCAGGCAGCGACCATTCCGGCGCTATCGCGACTGGTTCGGCTGACCAATGCGGTCGTGGTGCCGGTCATCGCCAGGCAGGTCGCAGATGGTTATGAGGTCGAGGTTCAGCCGCCCTGGGAGAATTTTCCCGGCGAGAGTGTCGAAGCGGATACAGCCATCATGAACCGCTACATCGAATCGCAAGTATTGCGTATGCCGGAGCAGTACTTCTGGTTGCATAAACGTTTCAAAACCCGGCCGCCCGGAGAACAGAGGTTTTACAAATGAGCCTGAACATCGAAATCAAGCCAGTTACCCCGCCGGAAGTGCCGGCGATTTCCGCCCTGGCCCGCGAAATCTGGCAGGCCAGCTACCCCGGCATCATTACGCAGGAGCAGATCGACTTCATGCTCGAGCAGCGCTATGGGCATGAGCGTCTCTATGACGATCTGGAAGATGCCCACAAGTGGCTGGATCAGGCTTTCTGCGAAGGGCGCCGCATCGGCTTCGCCTTCAGCGAGATCTACAAGGGCGAATTCAAGCTGGACAAGCTCTATATCCATCCGGATGTGCAGCGTCAGGGCGTCGGTGGCCAGTTGATCGCCCATGTCGCCGTACGCGCGGCGAAGATGGGTTATCCCTGCGTGATTCTGGCGGTCAACAAACGCAACGAGAAAGCCATCAATTCCTACAAGAAATATGGCTTTGTCGTGCGCGAGGCGATTGTGGATGACATCGGGCGAGGCTTTGTGATGGATGATTACATTATGGAGAAAAAGCTTTAGAAGTTTGAGGCAAGCTATTGTCTCTGCTATGCTTTTTTAATCCTGTTGTGGAGCGGAATGTGAAGCTCAAGTTTACGAAAATGCAAGGCCTGGGCAACGACTTTGTCGTGCTCGACGGCGTGCGCCAGTCCATTTCCCTGAGTCCGGAGCAATTGCGCTACTTGGCGGATCGCAATTTTGGCGTCGGTTGCGACCAGATTCTGCTGGTCGAAAAAGCCAGCCAGTCAGGTGTCGATTTCCGTTACCGCATCTTCAATGCCGACGGTGGTGAGGTTGAGCAGTGCGGCAATGGCGCGCGCTGCTTCGTGCGTTTCGTTCACGAGCAAGGGCTGACCGACAAGCGCGAAATTCGTGTCGAGACTCAGCGCGGCATCATCGCGCCGCGCCTGGAAGCCGACGGCAATGCTACGGTGGACATGGGCGAACCGCGCTTTGCTCCGGCAGAAATTCCCTTCCTGCACGACGATGATGTAGTGATCTACAACCTCGACGTGGCGGACGAAACGCTCGAGATCAGCGTTGTTTCGATGGGCAATCCGCACGCCGTTCAGGTCGTGGCGGATGTGGAAACTGCACCGGTCGGCGAGCATGGGCCGTTGATCGAAAAGCATGAGCGCTTTCCGAAGCGGGTTAACGCCGGCTTCATGCAGATCATCGACAAGCACGCCATCAAGCTGCGCGTCTTCGAGCGCGGGGCGGGCGAGACGCTGGCCTGCGGTACGGGCGCCTGCGCGGCAGCGGTCGCCGGCATTCGCCGTGGTTTGCTCGAATCGCCGGTGCGTGTGACGACTCGCGGCGGCGACCTGACCATTGCCTGGGGCGGCGAAGGACGTCCGGTCCTGATGACTGGGCCCGCCGTGACTGTATTTAATGGAGAAATTGATCTATGAGCGCCATGTTTCCGGAAGAGATTGCCGATTACCTGAAGAACAATCCCGGTTTCTTCGAGCAATACGCCGACCTGATGGCGCAGATTTTCGTGCCGCATCCGCACGGTGGGCGCGCCGTGTCGTTGGCTGAACGTCAGATGCTGACCCTGCGCGAGAAGAATCGGGCAACCGAAAGCAAACTCGCTGAGTTGATCGCTTTTGGCGAGGAAAACGATGCGATCAGCGAGAAGGTACATCGTTTGTCGGTCGGTCTGATCGCCGCCGAGACTTTTCAGGCGGTGATCCACCTGCTCAATTTCCACCTGCGCGACGATTTCGCCGTGCCGCATGTGGCCTTGCGTCTTTGGGACAAACCGGCCGGCATCGAGGATCTTCCGGAGTTCGCTGCGGTGAGCGAAGAGCTGCAGGTTTTCGCTGAAACGCTGGCCCGCCCTTACTGCGGTTCGACGGCCGGCTTCGGCACTGCCTCGTGGTTCGGCGAACATGCCTCGCACATCCGTTCGCAGGCACTGATCGCGCTGCGCAATGGCGGCGGTACCGTGGGCATGATCGCGCTGGGCAGCGAAGACGTACATCGCTTCTACGCCGACATGGGCACGCTCTACCTCGAGCGCATCGGCGAGATGGTCTCGGCGGCGCTCGCTCGGGTGACCAAGAGCACACTGTGACCCCGCAGGCGGCTGTCGACGCCTGGCTGGCCGAGCTGGCCAACCAGCGCCGGCTGTCGCCGCATACCGTAGGCAATTACCGACGCGACCTGGAAAAGCTGCTCGCTGCCAGCGGTGAAACGCCGCTGGCCAATTTGCAGGTGCATCACGTCCGTCGTTATGTCGCCCAATTGCACGGACAGGGCTTGGCCGGACGTTCGTTGGCTCGTTTGTTGTCGGCCTGGCGTGGGTTCTTCCATTGGTTGGGCGAGCGCGGTCTGATTCGTGCCAATCCCTGCGATGGCCTGAAGCCGCCGAAGTCGCCGCGCCTCTTGCCCAAGGCGCTCTCAGTCGACGAAACCGCCCGGCTGCTTGACGCCAGCGAAGATGACGATCCGCTGCAGGATGCGCGCGATCTGGCGATGTTCGAACTGTTCTATTCCTCCGGCCTGCGCCTGGCCGAACTGGTCGCGCTGGACGTCGATGCCCTGGATAGCATCGCCCACGAAGGCGAGGTGCGTGTGCTCGGCAAACGCAGCAAGGCGCGGCTGGTGCCGGTCGGCAGCAAGGCGCGCGAAGCCTTGGCGGCGTGGGCCAACGTGCGTGGCGAATTGGCCTTGCCGGGTGAAACGGCGCTTTTCGTCGGTCAGCGCGGGCGGCGCATCAGTCCACGCATGGTTGAGGTGCGCCTTGAGCGCCGCGCGGTTCGTCTAGGTTTGCCTAAGCACGTGCATCCGCACATGTTGCGCCATTCCTTCGCCTCGCATGTGCTGCAATCCTCCGGCGACCTGCGCGCGGTGCAGGAAATGCTCGGCCACGCCAGTATCGCCTCGACGCAGGTTTATACCCATCTCGATTTCCAGCATCTGGCCAAGGTTTACGACGCAGCGCATCCAAGGGCGAAAAAACGTTCCGGCTGAAACCTCATTGTCGACTGCTGCGGTGCACGGGCAAAAAGCGCCAAAAATCAAGGATCAATTGACGATTTCGGGTGCACCCACTATGATTCGCGTCTTTCCAAATTTTGCCGGAATCCGAGGAGTCCTCCATGGCCATCAACCGTACCCGCCGTAACATCCTGGAACGCCGCTGCGCTTCCAAGACCATCAAGCGCCTTTTCAAGGGCGACGGCAAGACCCAATTCAAGACCATGTACGCTGCCGAGTGCCATCAGCGTAACCGCAAGGCTCTGGGCGCCTAAGCGCGAAGAACCCGATAGGGCCCCGGTTGTCGCAAGGCAGCCGGGGCTTCTTGCATTTATAGCCCGGCGCATTCACTTCGTGCCCTGACGAACGATCCGGGTTTAAGGATAGAAAATGGCGCAGTTGATCCTCATGCCCGGCAAGGAAAGGGCAGCGTTCAAGAATCGTCACCCCTGGGTGTTCGCCGGCTCGGTCGGCCGCCTCGAAGGACGGGCGCGGCCAGGTGATACGGTCGAGGTGCTGGCCGACAACCTGCGGCCGCTGGGACGTGCGGCGTATAGCCCGCAATCGCAGATTCGTGCCCGCTTCTGGACCTTCGATCCGGATGAGTCGGTCGACGACGCCTTCTTCAAGCGCCGCATCGCCGCCGCCGTGGCGCGTCGCCAGGCTTTGCCCGAGCTCAAGGGACAGGGCCTGCGCCTGATCCATGCCGAATCCGATGGCCTGCCCGGCATCATTGCCGATCAATATGGCGACACGGTGGTCGTGCAGCTCAACTCGGCGGGGGCGGACAAGTGGCGCAAGGCCATCGTCAACGCCTTGGTGCAGGCGACCGGCTGCGCTCGCATCTACGAGCGTTCCGATTCCGACGTGCGCGGCCTGGAAGGCCTGGAGCCGACGGTCGGCTGGCTGCACGGCGAGCCGAAGGAAACGGGCCTTGCCATCGACGAGAACGGCGTCCAGCTGGCGGTGGATGTGGTTGGCGGTCACAAGACCGGCTTCTACCTCGACCAGCGCGACAACCGCGCCTGGCTGCGCAGCGTGGCGGCGGACAAGGACATCCTGAACTGCTTCTGCTACACCGGCGGCTTTTCGTTGCAGGCGCTGGCCGGCGGCGCGAAATCGGTGCTGTCTATCGACTCCTCCGGCCCGGCCCTGGCGCAGGCGCGCGCCAATTTGGCGCTCAACCCGCAATTGCCGGGCGAACGCGCCGAATGGCTGGAGGCTGACGTCTTCCAGGCGCTGCGCGATTTCCGCAAGGCGGAGCGCTCGTTCGACCTGATCGTGCTCGATCCGCCCAAGTTCGCCCCGTCGGCGGCCTATGCCGACCGCGCGGCGCGGGCCTACAAGGACATCAATATCCTCGGCTTCAAGCTACTGCGGCCGGGCGGCCTGTTGATGACCTATTCGTGTTCGGGCGGCATCGGGCTGGAGTTGTTCCAGAAGATCGTCGCCGGTGCGGCAGTCGACGCCGGGCGCGAGGCGCGCATCGTGCGCCGCCTGTCGGGCACGGCCGATCATCCGGTGGCATTGAACTTTCCGGAAGGCGAATACCTCAAAGGCCTGCTCGTCCAGGTCGATTAAACTATCCGCATGTCGCTGTTCCGCCGCTTCCTCCTCGTCTTCGTGCTTGTCTTCGCCCAGTGGGCGGCGGCTGCGCACGGAGTCGAGCATGCGGTCGGCGAAGGCAAGGGCCTGCCGCCCCATGCCTGCGAGCTTTGCCTGGCGGCGCACGATCTCGGCTCGGCCTTGCCTTCCGTCATCGCCTTGCCGCCAGTGCTGGCCGTTCAGCAACTGCCCGCGCAGATCGATCAACATGACCGCGCTGCACTGCCGCCGCCGGTTGCCACTCAGCGCGGCCCACCCGCCCGCTTCTGAAAATTCCGCTTTTTTGACCGTGCACCGCAGCAGTGAGCTGCGCTGCCGCTATTTGCGTATTTCAGGAGTGATTTCATGTTGCACAAGCCCTTGACCCTGGCGGCTCTGCTCGCCGCCACCTTCGGCGCGCAAGCTGCCGATGCCGATCTCGCCGCTATCCGCGCCCAGATCGATGAAATGAAGAAAAGCTACGAGCAGCGCATCGCTGCGCTGGAAAAGAAACTGGTCGAAGCCGAAGCCAAGCCGGCTGCGCCAGCCGCCAAGGAGCAAACGCCGGTCGCCCAAACACGATCTGCCGCAGCACCGGCCGAAGGCGGCACGGCGAGCAGCTTCAATCCCGAGGTCTCGCTGATCCTGCAGGGCCAGTACAAGAATATGAAGAATGTCGCCGAGCGCGGCATCACCGGCTTCTGGCCGGCGGGTGGCCATGATCATGGCGATGGCGCGATTGAAGGTATCAACAAGCGTGGTTTTTCGGTCGATCACACCGAATTGGTTTTCTCGGCCAACGTCGATCCGAATTGGCGGGCGCAAGCCATCATCGCCGCGCTGGACGGCCAGGCCGAAGTTGAGGAAGCCTGGTTCCAGTCGCTCGGTCTGGGGCATGGTCTGGGCCTGAAGGGCGGTCGCTTCCGTTCCGGCATCGGCTATCTCAACGAACAGCACCCGCATATGTGGGATTTCGCCGATGCGCCACTGATGTATCAGGCCATGTTCGGCACCGAAGGCAGTTACGCCAACGACGGTGTGCAGCTCAAATGGCTTGCGCCGACGCCCCTGTTCGTCGAGTTCGGCGCCGAGTTCGGACGCGGCGCGAATTTCCCGGGCACCGATCGCAACAAGAATGGCAGCGGCGGTGGCGCGCTGTTCGCCCATATCGGAGACGATGTCGGCGTTTCGAACAGTTGGCGGGCCGGGCTTTCGTGGCTAAAGACCTCGGCGCGTGAGCGCGAAGCGCATTTCACCGACGTCGGCGGTCTGGAGGCGCAAGGTGTGTTCACCGGAGGTTCGTCGACCTGGATTGCCGATTTTGTCTGGAAATGGGCCCCGAACGGCAACCCGGCGCACAACAACTTCAAGTTCCAGGCCGAATACTTCCAGCGCCGCGAACAGGGTGACCTGACTTGCAAGGACGAGAATTCCGTCGGTAATGCCTGCGCGGCCGAACCGACCTCGACCTACCGTACGCGCCAGTCCGGCTGGTACACCCAGGCCGTTTACCAGTTCCCCCCGAACTGGCGTGCCGGTCTGCGTTACGAGCAACTCGACAGCGGGACGCGCGATTTTGGCGATAACGCTGCCTTGCTTGCGGTGGGCAGCTACAAACCGAAGAAAACCAGCGCCATGGTCGATTACAGCTGGAGCGAATTCTCCCGTGTCCGATTGCAGTATGCCCAGGACAAGTCCATGCTCGGCATCACCGACAATCAGTGGACCCTGCAATACATCATGAGCCTGGGGGCTCATGGCGCGCACAAGTTCTAAGGGAGGCAGATGATGATCCAACGCATTCTTTTGCTGGCTTGCCTGCTAGTAGCGCTACCCGCGCGTGCCGACCTCAACGTCTTCGCCACCGTCCCGGAATGGGGTGCGCTGGCCAAGGAAATCGGCGGCGACAAGGTCAAGGTTTATACCGCGACCAACGCCTTGCAGGACCCGCACCGGATCGAAGCCAAGCCGTCGCTGCTCGCCCAGGCGCGGCGGGCCGATCTGCTGGTGGCGGCCGGGGCTGAGCTGGAGGTGGGCTGGCTGCCACTGGTCGTGCGCGACTCGGGCAATGCCGCGATTCAGGTCGGGCGACCGGGTTATTTCGAGGCGGCGGCTTACGTCAAGCGGCTTGAGGTTCCGACAGTCGTTGACCGGGCGCACGGCGATGTCCATCCGGCCGGCAATCCGCATACCCACCTCGATCCGCGCAATGTGCAGAAAGTCGCTGAAGCGCTGGCTGCGCGCATGGCCGAGATTGATGCGGCCAATGCCACAAGCTATCAGGGCAACCTGAAGGCCTTTGTCGCCAAGTGGCAGGCGGCCATTGCGCGCTGGGAAAAAGACGCCGCGCCGCTCAAGGGGGTGCCCGTGCTGGTGCATCACCAGTCCTTCGTCTATCTGCTCAATTGGTTGGGCATGAAGGAAGTCGGCACGCTGGAGCCCAAGCCCGGCATCGAGCCAACGAGCAGTCAACTGACCGGCCTGGTAGCGCGCCAGCAAAGCCAGCCGGCCAAAATGGTCTTGCGCGCGGCGTATCAGCAAGAGGGTCCGAGTCAGTGGATTGCCGGCAAGACCGGCATGCCGGCGGTTCTGCTGCCCTATACCATGGGCGGCACGAGCGAGGCGAAAGACTTGTTCGGTTTGTTCGACGATAGCGTGCAACGGCTGTTGAAAGGCCTCAAGTGACCTCACTGATTCGCACGAGCGAATTGGTAGCCGGCTGGCAACAGCCGGCTACCCGGCCGATGAGTCTGGTGCTTCAGCCCGGCGAGGTCGTCGGGCTGACCGGACCGAATGGGGTCGGCAAAAGCACCTTGCTGGCTGCGCTTGCCGGCCGGGCGCAGGTGTTCTCCGGCCAGCTGGAGCTCGCTGCCAAGCTGCGCTTGGCCTTGCAGACGCAGGAGGTGCCGCCGGTTGATGGCTTGCCGCTGTCTGGCGCCGAATTGTTGGCGCTGACCGGGGCGACGGCCGATGGTCTGCCGCCCTGGCTGGCCGATCGCCTGAATGTGCGCCTGGACCGCCTGTCCGGTGGCCAACGCCATTTCCTCGCCCTGTGGGCCATCCTGTACTCGCCGGCCGATGTTGTCCTGCTCGATGAGCCGACCAACAATCTCGATGCCGCCGGTGTGGCCTATTTGGCCGAGCATTTGCGCGACCGTGCCGCTGGCGGTGTCGGGTTGATCGTGGTCAGTCATGATGCCGATTTTGTCGCCCAGGCTTGCGATCGCGTCATTGCCATGGAGGCGCCGCATGTTCGATGAGCTCTTCCTGCTACCTTTTCTGACCGGATTGGTTTTCGCCGTGCTGTTGCCGGTGCTCGGCTGCTATCTCCGCCTGCGCGATGAGTGGCTGGCTGCCCTGGCCTATGCTCATGTCGCCGCTGCCGGTGCCTTACTCGCCTTGGTCGTTGGCCTGCCGCCGCTCGTTGGGGGCCTGGGGCTGGCGGGCATGGTCGGGGCCGGTAAGCAAGTGCTGGCGCGTCGCCTGAATGCCGGCGCGGGTTATGCCTCCTTGCTGTTGGCCGGCTGGGCGGTTTCGGTACTGCTGGCAGCCAACCAGCCGATGGCGGAACGCCTCGGGCATGCCCTGTTCGACGGCCAGCTGTACTTCTCCGATCCACAGCAACTTGCAACCGCGGGCGTCGCGCTGTTATTGAGCTTCGTTGCCTTGTTCCGGCTGTCGCGCCAGCTTCTGTTGGCCAAGGTGTATCCGGATTTGTTCAGGTTGCGCCGTTTGCCAGGGCGTTTGATTCACGGCGGTTTCGACGTGCTTGCCGCGCTGGGTCTGGCTTTGGGGACGATGAGTCTGGGCGTCATGGGGGCCTTTGCGCTGGTCTTCGTGCCGCCCTGGCTGGCCTTCCGGCGGGCCGCAAACTGGCGGAGCGGGTTGTTTTGGGCGATCTTGATCGGATTGGTGGCCTACCTTGTCGCCTTTGCGCTCGCCCTCTTGCTCGACCAGCCTTTCGGTCCGGTATTGGCGCTGATCCTAGTACTACTGGGCATAGCGATTGCATGACGCTCGGGGACGTGCTAAAAACCAAACTCTGATATTGGAGTTCTCATGGTTTTCTCGTTTTTCAAGAAACAGACTGAAAAGATGCCGGAGCGGCAAGCAGCACGTCCACGTGCCCCCGCTCCTGCACCCGAGGCCAAGCCCTCGCAGTCTGGTGGCGATGAAGTTGGGGTCGTTTCCCAGCCTCTGCCCGATCTTGAATTTACGGCCAGCAATGTCTCTTCGCCCTCGGCTGCGCCCCAAGCAAAATCGCCTGCCCAGCAGCAGCCGATCAGCGCCGAGAACGATCTCGATTTCACCCACGACGATTTCGACAACGATTTCGCCGAGTCGAGCGTCATGGCAATCGACGTCGAGCATGGTCTCGACCCGGTGCAGTCCGATGTCGAGCAGGTGGTCGTCCTATTCGCCAACGGCCAGGATGCAGTAGCACGGACCTTGCTTGAGGGGTTTGTCCAGTCCTACAGCGGCGCCGAGGCCAAACGTTTCTGGCTCCTGCTGCTCGATTTGTTGCAGGTGACTGGCGATCGTGCCGGTTTCGAAAGCTATGGCGTCGAATATGCCCAGGCCTGCGAGACTTCGCCGCCGACCTGGCGCGAGCAGGCTACGGTGGAAAAACCGAAGGCTGGCGGGCCGCGGGTGCTCGTATTGCAGGGCGTGTTGACTAGCGACAACGCCAAACCGGTCGAGGAAATCCAGCGCGTCGTCGAGCAAGGCAGCACCGTGGTAGTCGATTGCGGTAAGCTGGCCGGGATCGACGACGATTTGGCCGGCATGTTGGCGGATACCTTGCACCACGCCCGGCGCAAGAAGTTGCCGCTCTCCATGCAAAACGTCGATGCTTTCCTGTCACGGCTCAACGAGCGTTTGGCCGCTGGCGATGCAGCGCACGAACCATCGTGGCGCCTGCTACTCGAATTGCTGCAGCGTCATGGTACTCAGGATGCCTTCGAGGAGCGTGCTGTCGATTACGCGGTGACCTTCGAACTCTCGCCTCCTTCTTGGGAGACGCCACCGGCCAATGCCGTGCCGGTCGTGCCTCTGCCGGTTCCCGAAGTGGACGATGCGCACTTCCTGTGCGGCGATCTGAAGAATCAGCGTTTCGACGATCTGGTGGCTGTCCTGGAAATGCACGAACTTCCCATTCTCGATTTTTCCAAGGTCAACCGGGTCGACTTCTTCTCGGCTGGCCAATTGGTCAATCGCATTGCGCCGGTCAAGGCGCAGGGTAAGGAAGTTATCATCCGTAGCCCGAACCACCTCGTCGCCGAGTTGATGGCTGTCGTTGGCCTCAACAAGCAGGCGCGCATCATCGTTCCCAAGTCTTAAGTCAGGAATTCACATGGAGCAATATCACGGCACGACGATCCTGTCGGTGCGCCGGGGCAACGCCGTTGCCATGGGCGGTGACGGACAGGTGACGCTGGGCAATATCGTCATCAAGGCGACAGCGAAGAAGGTTCGCCGCTTGTACCAGGGTCGCATCCTGGCCGGTTTTGCCGGCGGTACGGCCGATGCCTTCACTTTGTTCGAGCGTTTCGAAGCCAAGCTGGAGAAGCATCAGGGCAATCTGGTGCGTTCGGCGGTCGAACTGGCCAAGGACTGGCGCTCCGACCGCGCCTTGCGCCGCCTCGAAGCCATGCTGTCGGTGGCGGATCGTGAATCTTCGTTGGTGATCACCGGCAATGGCGATGTGCTGGAGCCGGAACAAGGGATCGTCGCCATCGGCTCCGGCGGCGCCTACGCCCAGAGCGCGGCGCGCGCCTTGCTGGAGAATACCGAACTGAGCCCGCTGGAGATCGTCACCAAGTCGCTGGAGATCGCCGGCGACCTGTGCATCTACACCAACCGCAATTTCACGCTGGAGACGCTGGAATGACCCAGATGACGCCGAAAGAGATCGTTTCCGAACTCGACAAGCACATCGTCGGCCAGCAGAACGCCAAGAAGGCCGTCGCCATCGCGCTGCGCAACCGTTGGCGGCGCGCCCAGGTGGCCGAGCCGCTGCGTCAGGAAATCACGCCGAAGAACATCCTGATGATCGGCCCGACTGGTGTCGGCAAGACCGAGATCGCCCGCCGTCTGGCGCGGCTGGCCAATGCGCCCTTCATCAAGATCGAGGCGACCAAGTTCACCGAGGTCGGCTATGTCGGGCGCGATGTCGAGACCATCATCCGCGATCTGGTCGAGATGGCCATCAAGTCGCACCGCGAACGGGCGATGAAGTCCATGCGCGCCCGCGCCGAGGACGCGGCCGAGGAGCGCATCCTCGACGTCTTGCTGCCGCCGGCGCGCAGCCCTGGCTTTTTTGCCGAAAGCAGCGAGTCCACCGCAGTAGAGAGTGCAACGCGGCAGAAATTCCGCAAGAAGCTGCGCGAAGGCGAGCTGGACGACAAGGAAATCGACATCGAAGTCGCCATGCCGGCCATGCAGGCGGAAATCTTTGCGCCGCCGGGCATGGAGGAGCTGACCCAGCAGATTCAGGGCATGTTCCAGAATATGGGCGGCGGCAAGAAGAAGTCGCGCAAGATGAAGATTCCCGAGGCGCTCAAGCAGCTGACCGACGAGGAGGCCGCCAAGCTGGTCAATGACGAAGACGTCAAGCTGGAGGCGGTGAAGGCCGTCGAGCAGAACGGCATCGTCTTCCTCGACGAGCTGGACAAGATCGCCAGCCGTTCCGAAATGCAGGGCGCCGATGTGTCGCGCCAGGGCGTGCAGCGCGACCTGCTGCCGCTGGTCGAGGGTACGACGGTATCGACCAAGTACGGCATGATCAAGACCGATCACATCCTGTTCATTGCGTCAGGTGCCTTCCATCTGTCCAAGCCGTCCGACCTGATTCCCGAATTGCAGGGGCGCTTCCCCATCCGTGTCGAGCTGGATTCGCTGTCGGTGGCCGATTTCGAATGCATCCTGACCCAGACCGATGCCTGCCTGACCAAGCAATACCAGGCGCTGCTGGCGACTGAAGGCGTGCACCTCGATTTCACCGATGACGGTATTCGTCGCATGGCCGAGATCGCCTTCCAGGTGAACGAGAAGACCGAGAACATCGGTGCTCGCCGTTTGCACACGGTGATGGAAAAGCTGCTCGAGGAGGTTTCCTTCGAGGCTGGCAAAATCGGACTGGACAAGGTTGTCGTCGATGCTGCTTACGTCAACCAGAAACTAGGCGAAGTCGCCGCTGACGAGGATCTGTCGCGCTACGTGTTGTAAGCGCTAGGGGCATTCCCTACTGGGCGGGCAGTGCGCCTGCCCGGACAATCCCTCTTCCGTTTTTGCCAATAGAGCGCCGCCCTTGGACGAGCAAAGCCTGACCTTCCGCCTGTTGGCGATCCTGTTCCCGATCTTCGGCATCGTCGCCGCCGGCTATTTCTACGGCCGCAAGCACAAGCCGGAAATGGCGGTGGCCAACCGGCTGAACATGGACGTCTTCGTTCCGGCATTGGTATTTGCCGCGATGGCCGGCAAGTCCTTCGATTTGGCGGCCTATGCGCCCTTGGCGCTCGGTGGCTTCATTGTGCTCGCCGCCTGTGGTCTGCTGGCCTGGCCGCTTTCCCGCTTGCTCGGCATCCAGCCAAAAACGTTGGTGCCGCCGATGTTGTTCAATAACTCCGGCAATATCGGCCTGCCGTTGGCTGTGCTGGCCTGGGGCGAAAACGCACTGTCTGCGGCAGTGATCCTGTTCATGGTCGAGAACACGCTGCATTTCTCCTTCGGCGCCCGCCTGCTCGATCCACATGCGCGCCTGCTCACCCTGTGGCGCGTACCGGTGGTGGCTGCGGCCATTGCCGGTTTGCTGGTCGCCGTCTTCAAGCTGCCGATCTGGCAACCGTTGGTCATCGCCATCAAGATGCTGGGTGACGTCTCGGTGCCGCTGCTGCTGTTCTCGCTCGGTGTGCGCATGACCGATGTCTCCTTCCGCGACTGGAAGGTGCCGGTCGGTGCGGCGTTGCTGCGGCCGCTGGCCGGCATGGCCATCGCCTACGGCGTGATCCAGTTGCTCGGCCTGCAGGGACGCGATGCAGCGATGTTGCTGGTGTTCGGTGCGCTGCCGCCGGCGGTGCTCAACTTCCTGTTCGCCGAGCGCTACAAGCAGGAACCGCAACGGGTAGCGTCCATCGTGCTGATCGGCAACCTGGCGGCACTGTTTTTCCTGCCGCTGGCCCTGGCACTGGTCCTCTGATTTTTGCCTGTTTTGGGCTGTGCACCGCAGCAGTGGGCTGCGAGTATGGGTTTATTCGCCGAAACGATCGAGGCGGCGACGGTCGCGCTTGGTTGGGCGGCCATGGATGTCTGCGGCCGGCTCGACGGTGAATTTGCGCCGCATTTGCTCAGCTTCGCGGGCCGCGATGCTCTCGGCCGTTTCTTCGTAAAGCTGGCGTGCTTCGGTAGCCGGGCCGCGTTTCTCCGAAAGCGCCTGAACGACAACTTCCCAGCGCGTATCGCCGTTGAAGATTTCCAGACGGTCGCCCGCCTTCACGTCACGCGCCGGTTTGGTCGCGGCGCCGTTCAGTTTGATCTTGCCGCCGCTGACCGCATCCGTGGCCAGGCTGCGCGTCTTGAAGAAGCGCGCCGCCCACAGCCACTTATCGATGCGGACGCCGCTCACTGCGGCAGAATGCACTCGCCGGCGTAGAGTTGTTCGACGGTTTCGCGCTGGCGAATGACGAAGACCTGATCGCCATCGACCATCAGCTCGACGGCGCGTGGGCGGGTGTTGTAGTTCGAGGCCATCGCCATGCCGTAGGCGCCAGCCGACATCACGGCCAGCAGGTCGCCCGGCTGCACGTTGAGCGGGCGGGCCTGGCCGAGGAAGTCGCCAGTCTCGCAAACCGGGCCGACCACATCGTAGTCGCGCGTCGTGCCGGCACGCGGCACGACCGGCTCGATGTCGTGCCAGGCTTCGTAGAGCGCCGGACGCATCAGGTCGTTCATGGCGGCGTCGATGATGGCGAAGTTCTTGCCCTCGCCTTCCTTCAGGAATTCGACCTGTGTCAGCAACAGGCCGGCATTGCCGACCAGGCGACGGCCCGGTTCCAGTACCACCTGCAAGCCGCGCCCCTGCAGTTTGTCGAGCAGCGGGTTGAGGTAGGAGGCAACGGTCGGTTGGACTTGTTCGGCCTTGTACTTGATGCCGAGGCCGCCACCGAGGTCGATGTGATGCAGCTTGATCCCTTCGGACGCCAGCTGGTCGATCAGGGCGAGGATGCGCTCGAGCGCCTCGACGAAGGGCGACGGGTCGAGTAGCTGCGAGCCGATGTGGCAGTCGATGCCGGCGACCGCGATGTTGGGCAGCTTGGCGGCGCGGCGGTAGAGGTCGAGCGCCTGCTCGTAGGCAACGCCGAACTTGGCTTCCTTGAGTCCGGTCGAGATGTACGGGTGGGTCTTCGGATCGACGTTCGGATTCACCCGGAAGCTGATTGATGCCTTTTTGCCGGATTGGCCGGCGACTTCGTTCAGGCGTTCCAGTTCGGGGGCGGACTCGATGTTGAAGCAGAAGATGCCCTCGTCGAGCGCCAGCTTCATTTCGGCCGCCGTCTTGCCAACGCCGGAGAAGACGACCTTCTTCGGATCGGCGCCGGCCGCCAGCACGCGCTGCAACTCACCGCCCGAGACGATGTCGAAACCGGCACCCATGCGAGCGAAGACGTTGAGCACGGCGAGGTTGGAGTTGGCCTTGACGGCGTAGCAGACCAGCGCGCCGTTGCCCGCCGGATGCGCGCCGAGAACGTCCTGGAACTCCTTCAGCGAAGCAGTCAGCGCAGCGCGGGAATAGACGTAAGCGGGCGTGCCGAATTGTTCGGCGATGGTGGTCAGGGCAACGTTTTCGGCGTGCAGCACGCCGTTCTTCAAGCTAAAGGAACTCATGGCTTCTGGGTCGGGGTGTCCGTGCTAACATCCGCGCCGGTTTGCGCGGGTTGTTTCTTGGCGGGAGCGTTGGGTTTCGGGTTGCCGAGCAGCGGTTCCGGGGCCGGGCCCGGTGGCAGGACAAGCGGGCCTTTCATGCCGCAGGCGGCAAGGCTCAGGATGATCATGACGGCGGCGATTCTGGACATGTCTGGGCGCTGTCGGGAAAGAGCGGGATGGTAGCACACCATGGATGACAAGGATTTCAACCGAGAAGCCGACGCCATGCTGGCGCGCATCGAGGCAGCGCTGGAGGCCGCAGCTGAGTCTGCTGAGGCCGATATCGACTTCGAATTGGGTGCGGGCGGCGTGCTGGAAATCGAGTTTGACGACGGTAGCAAGATCATCGTCAATCGCCACGGCGTGGCCAAGGAAATCTGGGTCGCGGCGCGTGCCGGCGGCTTTCATTTTCGCTGGGATGGTGGTGCCTGGCGCGATACCCGCGACAATACCGAATTGCTGGAAAAGCTCTCGGCGCTCGCCAGCCAGCAGGCCGGCGAGCCCGTTGATTTGCGCTGATCAGTCGCTCGGCGGACTGCTCAGGTCAGGCTTGGGCAGCGGGGTCGAGTCGGTTTCCTCCTCCGACTTTTCCTTGGCGTTTTCCGCATAGATATAGCTGCGTTCGCGGCCTTCGCCGACAGCGATCAGGCCTTCCGGTGCACTTGGGGTTTGTACCGGCACGTCCTTGAGTGCGCGTGACATGTAGCCGATCCAGATCGGCAAGGCGGCGACGCCGCCGGTTTCGCTGTTACCTAATTTCTTCGGCTGATCAAAGCCAACCCAGGCGCAGCCAACCACGGTCATCTGATAGCCGCAGAACCAGGCGTCAACGTATTCGTTGGTTGTTCCGGTCTTGCCGGCGAGATCCTGGCGCTTCAGCGCTACTGAGGCTTTGGCCGCGGTGCCGTAGATAGCCACATCGCGCAGCATCGTGTCCATCATGAACGCATTGCGCGGATCGATGGCACGGATGGACTCGTCCCCGGCCTGCACCTCGGCCGCCTTGGCCAGAACCTGATTCTTCTCGTCGCGGATTTCGCGTACGACATACGGGTTGATGCGATAGCCGCCGTTGGCGAACACGGAGTAGGCGGTAACCATCTGCCAGGGAGTGACCGAACCGGCGCCCAGCGCCATGGTCAGGTAGGGCGGGTGCTTTTCGGCATCGAAGCCGAAACGCGAGGCGTAGTCTTGTGCGTATTGGGTGCCGATCGACTGCAGGATGCGGATCGATACCATGTTCTTCGATTTGGCCAGGGCAGTCCGCATTTTCATCGGACCTTCGTACTTGCCGTCGTAGTTATGTGGCTCCCAAGCCTGCGAACCGGTTTGGCTGGCTGGAATGATGATCGGCTCATCTGCGATCACACTGTTCGGGCTGTAGCCTTTCTCGAGCGAAGCGGAGTAGATGAAGGGCTTGAAACTAGAACCGGGTTGCCGCCACGCTTGAGTCGCGTGGTTGAACTTGTTGCGATTGAAGTCGAAGCCGCCAACCAGAGCACGAATTGCTCCGTCCTGCGGACTGACGGCTACAAAGGCCGATTCGACTTCCGGAAGTTGGCTGATCTGCCAGGCACCTTTGTCATCCTTCTGCAGTCGGACGATGGCGCCGCGGCGCAGGCGCTTGTTGGGTGGAGCCTTGTCATCGAGCATCTTGGCGGCGAACTTGATGGCGTCACCGCTGAGGGTCAGCAGTTCTCCGCCTTTGCGGTAGACCTTCAATTGCTTCGGATCGGCCGCTAGAACCAAGCCGGGAAGCAGATCGCCGGCATCGGAAATCTCCTGAAGGATTTCGTCGATTGCTTCGTCCTGGTCCGATTTCACGTCTTTCAAGTCGACGAAGGACTCGGCCCCGCGATAACCATGGCGCCGGTCATAATCCATCACCCCTTTGCGCAGGCTGAGATAGGCGGCTTCCTGTTCCGCCTTGATCAGCGTCGTGTAGACCTTCATGCCGCGCGAATAGACATCCTCCGGGAATCGCTCGGCGGCGATCTGGCGTGCCATTTCGGCGACGAATTCGGCGTGTACCGGGTAGTCAGACAATTCGCGTTTGACGACCAAGGGCTCTTTCAGCGCGGCCTCGTACTGTGCATCGTTGATATAGCGAAGCTCGTGCATGCGGCGCAAGACATATTGCTGACGAATCTTGGCGCGCTTCGGGTTGACGATCGGATTATAGGCAGAGGGCGCTTTCGGCAGACCGGCCAACATCGCCGCTTCGGCGATGGAAATGTCCTTCAGCGGCTTGCCGAAATAAATCTGCGCTGCTGCGGCGAAGCCGTAGGCCCGCTGGCCGAGGAAAATCTGGTTGATATAGAGCTCGAAAATCTGGTCTTTCGTCAGATTGCTTTCGATCTTGAAAGAAAGCAATGCCTCATAGAGCTTGCGGGTGTAGGTCTTTTCACCAGTCAGGAAGAAGTTGCGCGCTACCTGCTGGGTGATGGTCGAAGCACCCTGACGCTTGCCGCCGCCGATGAAGTTGGTTGCTGCAGCACGTACGATGCCAGCGTAGTCGATGCCACCGTGCTGGTAGAAGCGATCGTCTTCGGCGGAGAGAATTGCGTGCTTCATGATATCTGGGACTTCGTTGAAGCCGACGACCGCTCGCCGCTCCTCGCCGAACTCGCCGATAAGGAATCCGTCGGCGGTGTAGATACGCAGCGGAATCTTCGGGCGATAGTCGGTCAGAACTTCGAGGGAGGGCAAGTTGGGGTAGGCCAGTACGAGAACAATCGCCGCGATGGCGATCCCAATCGCGACTAGACCCAGCAATAAAGTGAATGGGATTAGGAAAAGGCGCAGGGCTAAGGGGAGTTTGGGCACGACGGCTTACCCGAAATAATGAGTTGCGCGGATTATACGCTGGCGCCCAATGCCGCCGTGAAAGTGCTTTACATGCCTAATGGTTGTTGCTAGCATCTGAAGTGAATTATTGAATTTTTTTGTAACTTCGCATTCCGTAAGGACTTTTTGGGGGTCTGGTGGGCTTCGATATCTCAGCGTTGTTAAATCCCAAGGCGCGTTCCCTCTTTGGGTTGGACATCAGTTCTTCCGCTGTCAAGATGGTAGAACTGACCGCTAATGGGAAGGACGGCTATCGCGTTGAGCGCTACACCATTGAGGTGTTGCCCAAGGATGCGGTGTCCGATGGAAATATTGCCAATCTCGACGGCGTCGTTGATTGTGTTAAGAAGGCCTGGAAGCGTATGGGCACTTCGACGCGTAATGTCGCCATGGCGCTGCCGGCATCTGCCGTGATCACCAAAAAGATCATTGCGCCAGCTGGGCTACGCGATGATGAATTGGAAGCTCAGGTTGAGTCTGAGGCTAACCAGTACATACCGTTCGCGATCGATGAGGTGAATCTCGACTACCAAGTGATAGGACCGGCTCCTGCTGTTCCTGATGAGCTTGAGGTGTTGATCGCGGCTTCCAAGAAGGAGCGTGTTGAGGACCGCGTGGCGGTTGCCGACGCTTCCGGCTTGAAAGCCGTAGTGATTGACGTCGAGTCCTTTGCTGCGCTCTCAGCGTTCGAATTGATTGAGCGTCAATTGCCAGAATCAGGCAAAGATCAAACGATCGCTCTGATCGATGCGGGTGCCAATGTCATGAACCTGACCGTCATGCGTAACGGCCAGCAGGTATATGTTCGTGAACAGGCCTTCGGGGGCAGCCAACTCACTCAGGACATCGCGCGGCACTACGGCATGAGTTTCGAAGAGGCGGAGGCTGCAAAACGTGCTGGCAATCTTCCGGAAGGTTATGAGGTGGAGTTGTTGAATCCGTTCATGGAGAACCTAGCGCTTGAAGTGTCGCGTGCGCTGCAGTTCTTCTTTACTTCCACACAATACAACCAAGTGGATCACATCGTTCTTGCAGGCGGTAGTGCGGTGATCCCTGGTATTGACGAAGTCGTGGCGACCCGCACTCAAGTGAATACTTTGGTGGCTAACCCATTTGCAAACATGGTCTTGTCGGATCGGGTGCGAGCAAAAAGCCTATTGGCAGATTCCTCTTCCTTGATGGTGGCCTGTGGGCTTGCATTGCGGAGGTTTGACCCATCATGATCCGTATTAACCTTCTGCCTCATAGAGAAGAGGCAAAAAAAGCTCGCAGAGAGCAGTTCATTTTGCTGTCTGGTCTGGTGATGCTCTTGGGGGGCTTGGTTGTATTCTTGGTTTATTCACTGATTGGTAACGCGATCAGTGATCAAGATAGCAATAACGATTTTCTGAAAAAGGAAATCGCTGTTTTAGATAAGCAGCTGGATCAGATCAAGCGTTTAAAGGAACAAACTCAAGCATTGCTTGCCCGCAAGCAGGTTATTGAAAATCTTCAGCGTGATCGGGGGGAGACAGTCTACCTTCTCAGTGAAATGGTGAAACAAGTTCCGGATGGAGTTTATTTAAAATCACTTAAACAGGATGGGCTGAAGGTAAATATCTCCGGTTATGCCCAATCAAATGCGAGAGTCTCTTCGTTGATGAGGAATATTGAGGCGTCACCACATCTTCAGAATCCTCAGTTAATCGAGACTAAGGCTGCTTTGGTGAATGGGCGTCGAATTAACGAGTTCGCAATGAATTTTGTAATTACGCGGGCTCAGCCAGAGGCAGGGGAGGCTAAGAAATGACGAAGAAAAGCATATCCTTGCCGGCTATCGATCTTGCAAAAATAGTGGATGAATTCCGCTATCTGAATCCGAATGACCCAGGAGTGTGGCCGATTTTACCTAAAGCCAGCGCACTTTTAGCGTTGTTCGGATTTATCCTTGTTGCGGGCTGGTGGTTCTTGTGGAGTGACCAACTCACGGAGTTGGAAACCAAGCAAAGAGAGGAAGAGACACTAAAGCAGCAGTATTTGGATAAGAAAAGGCAAGCGATCAACCTTGATCTTTACGTACAGCAGCTTGCTGAAATTGATCGTTCATTTGGTGCATTGCTTAAGCAACTCCCGAATAAGTCGGAAATCGAAGCGTTGTTGATTGAGGTAAACCAGTCTGGTTTGGGGCGTGGACTACAGTTTGATCTGTTCAAACCTGGCCAAGAACAAATTAGGGATTTTTACGCCGAGTTACCTATTGCGATTAAGATAAATGGCGCCTACCACGATTTTGGCGCTTTTGCGTCAGATATTGCGAAACTGCCTCGTATTGTCACGTTAAACAATATAGCAATTTCTCCGATGAAAGATGGCGGGCTCGCTCTTGACGCCACAACGAAGACGTTTCGTTATCTGGATGAAGAGGAGCTCGCACGCCAGAAGAAGCCGCAGGGAGGTAAAAAGTGAGAAATCTCTCTTTGTGCTTGATTGCAGGATGTCTGATAGCCGGATGTGGTGGTGACGATCATGCAGATTTACGACAGTGGATGGCCGATAATACGAAGGATCTCCGAGGGGGAATTCCAAAACTCCCTGAGGTTAGGCCGTACGTGCCAGTTCCGTATGAGACAGAAGCACAAGTTGATCCATTTAAGCCTTCAAAAATTGAGCCTGAGTCGAAATACAAAAATGCTGCTAAAGGCGGTGCGTTCCAGCCTGATTTTGAAGCAAGAGAATTGAGAAACAGCTTGCTAGAGAAGTATTCTCTAGAGTCGCTCAAGATGATTGGGTATCTGAACGTGAATCGCCAGCCGATTGCAGTTATTCAAGTTCAAGATAAAGTTAAACAAGTCAAAATCGGCGAATATATGGGGCTTGATTTTGGAATGGTTACCAAAATTACGGACAATGAAGTTCAGTTAAGAGAATTAATTGAAGATTCTGCGGGCGATTGGTCGGAACGCAAGAGTTCGTTGTATCTGCAGAGCAAGGAGGGCGGCAACAAATGAAAATGAAGACCTATGTATTGGCCCTATTGCTGGCCTCGGTACCGCTTATAGATTTGCTTGCAGCGGAGGTTATCGTCACAAATGCAATCGAGGCGGTTAGCGTCGCCCGTCAGGGGAATGAGGTTGCTGTTCGTGTCGAAATGAAGGAGGCATTAGCGACACCGCCGAGTGGATTTGTAATCACAAATCCTGCAAAAGTAGCGTTTGATTTTCCCGCTACGGCTAATGCTACTGCTAAGACCTCTCAAGTACTGAACGAGGGGGATTTGCGTAGTTTCAATGTTGTTCAGGTGTCAGATCGTACTCGTCTAGTGTTAAATCTTTCGCGTAAGATGAGTTATGGGACGCGATTAGACGGCAAAAGTCTTTACATTACTCTGAGTCCGATTGAGCGGGTTGCCGAAGGAACCGTGCAGAAGGAGTCTGCAAAATTTGCTGAAGAAAGCCTAGTTGGGAGAAAACACTCGCTGCGTGATGTTATGTTCCGCCGTGGTAAAGATGGAGAAGCTCGAATCATTGTCGATTTGAGCGATAATGGTACTGGGATCGATATTCGTCAGCAGGGGGCAAGCCTCATCGTTGATTTTCAGAAGGCAGAGGTGCCAGAGCACCTCCGTCGCAAGCTTGATGTGAATGATTTTGCGACGCCAGTCTCCACGGTTGAGACCAGAGCATTGGGTGAGAACGTGAGAATGACTATTTCTCCGAAGGGGATGTGGGAACACAATGCCTATCAGAGTGAGAATCAATTTGTAGTTGAAGTTAAGAGGATTGTCGAAGACCCGAATAAGCTGGTTCAAGGCAGCAAAGTGGGTTACCAAGGGCCTAAGGTTAGTATTAATTACCAAAATGGAGATGTTCGTGCTTTATTACGTTTAATGGCTGAAGAGCTCGGGCTGAATGCAGTTATAAGTGAAACAGTAACTGGTAGCACAACGTTGGTATTGAAGGATGTGCCCGCTGACCAAGTGATTGATATCATATTCCAGCAAAAAGGTCTGGATATGCGGAAAAAAGGTAATATCATCATGATTGCCCCTAGAGATGAGATTGCTACGCGAGAAAAGCTTGAATTTGAATCAAAACAGCAGATCAGTGATCTTGAGCCGTTAAAACTAGAACAGTTTGTCCTTAACTATCAGAAGTCTGTAGACGTTGCACGTTTGCTTGCCGGTTTGCCAGCAGCAGGACAGCAGGCGACTGGGACGGCTGCAACTCAACGGATAATGAGCAAGCGTGGTAGTGCAGTAGCTGACCCCCAGACTAATATCGTTTTCGTTAACGATATTCCATCTAAATTGGATGAAATTCGTAGTTTTATTAAAGCTATCGATATTGGAGCACGGCAGGTGTTGATTGAAGCGCGAGTGGTTGAGGCGAGAGATAGCTTCAATAAAAGCCTAGGTGTGCGGATGGGCTTTATCAACTCTCAACCAACCCAGATCGGCGGAACGGGGATTTATACCTCTGGCGGATATCTTAATCCAGCTACTACTTCTGGCACCACGACAACGCCTGCAACACTGACACAGAACAACATGCTTGGTGTAAATCTCCCCTCTTTTACATCTCGTTCTACAGGTGGGAGCATCGGGCTTTCTCTATTCAGTGCCTCACTAAGTCGAATTCTAAATTTGGAGCTGGCTGCACTTGAATCAGATGGGGTGGGAAAGATCATATCAAGTCCAAGGGTTATTACAGCAAATAACGTTAAGGCTAAGATAGAGGATGGTACTGAAGTGCCCTATGTGACTACGCAAACTAGTGGTGGGGCGGTGACCCAGACGGTTAGCTTTAAGTCAGCTAAGCTGTCTTTGGAGGTAACTCCTCAAATTACTCCGGAGGGCACGGTTAGGATGAATCTCGTGGTTAAGAAAGAGGAGCCGGACTGGACTAAAGCAATTCTTAACAATCCCCCGATTAAGAGTTCAATAGTAGAAACTAATGTGGTAGTTGAAAATGGTGGCACGGTGGTAATTGGAGGTGTATTTATCACCGACACACAGAATACTGTCGAGAAAGTGCCTCTACTTGGTGATGTTCCTGTTCTTGGGGCGTTATTTCGATACAAGGTGGATCAGGGTAATCGTCGAGAACTCTTGGTATTCATTACGCCGCGAGTGTTGTCTGAAAAGTTGAGTATCGACTAATTAGGTTGCTTCAAGAATGATAGGGCCGGCATAGCCGGCCTTTTTTTTATGTTGAGGCCTTACGATACAATGCGATTGTGAAATCGATCTCAAACATCTATCTCGTCGGCTTGATGGGCGCCGGTAAAACGACAGTGGGGCGCCACTTGGCCAAGCGCCTCGGAAGCCAGTTTTTTGATTCAGACCATGAAATCGTCGAGCGGACTGGGGTGCCGATACCGACAATCTTCGAAATTGAAGGTGAGGACGGCTTTCGGCGACGAGAGCTGCAGACGATTCGGGAATTGGTTGAGTGTCCTGGAGTAGTGCTGGCGACCGGCGGTGGTGTCGTGTTGTCTGACGAAAATCGAGAGCGACTGAGGGCCACTGGGTGGGTTGTTTACCTCAATGTTCCACCGCAGCTGTTATATGAGCGAACTCGGCATGATCGTGGTCGCCCCTTGTTACTGGTCGATAATCCCTTAGCCAAGCTAGAAGCACTTTACGAGCAACGGGACCCTCTTTACCGCGAAGTCGCACATCTTGTAGTGGATAGTGGAGCTATGGGGGCGGCTGGTGTCGTGCAACATATTTTGAAGGAATACAGCCAGTTATGCGCCAAGAGTTGATTCATGAACTCACTGTGGCTTTGGGTGACCGCTCTTATCCCATCGAAATCGGTGCGGGAATCCTCTCCGATGTGCCGCGAATAGCTTCTTTGGTGAAGCACAAAAAGGTGGTGATTGTTAGCAATGAAACAGTAGCGCCGCTGTATCTGTCCTGTCTAAAAACCACGCTTTTGGGAGCTGGCTTCGAGGTCTTGGATGTCGTATTGCCGGACGGTGAGGAATATAAGACCTGGAATACGTTGAACATTATTTTTGACGCCCTGCTTTCACACCACTGCGAACGCGGCACGACTTTGATCGCACTGGGAGGTGGGGTGGTCGGCGATATGGGTGGATTTGCGGCAGCTTGTTATCAGCGCGGTATGCCTTTTATTCAAATACCCACCACATTGCTAGCCCAAGTGGATTCGTCGGTTGGTGGGAAGACTGCAATCAATCATCCGCTTGGGAAAAACATGATTGGTGCGTTCTACCAGCCGAAGTTGGTACTGGCCGATATTGCAACCCTGGATACCTTGCCGGATCGTGAGCTGAGGGCGGGTGTGGCGGAGATCATTAAATATGGCCTGATTCGCGATCTGCCGTTTTTTGACTGGCTAGAGGCCAACATGGAACGCTTGCTGGAGCGGGATCGTGAGGCTCTGGCGTATGCCGTGAAACGCTCTTGTGAAAACAAGGCTGAAGTGGTTGCTGCAGATGAGCGGGAAAAGGGCGAGCGTGCCTTGCTCAACCTTGGGCATACCTTTGGTCATGCCATTGAAACTGGACTCGGCTATGGTGTTTGGCTGCATGGCGAAGCGGTGGCGGCAGGAACGCTTATTGCTGCAGAACTGTCGAGAATTCTGGGTTGGCTCTCTGGCGACGACATACAGCGTGTGGAAGCGCTATTCCGACGCGCAGGTCTACCGATACACGCGCCAAAGATGGGAGCTGCCCGATATCTCGAATTGATGCGGCACGACAAGAAGGTTGAGGGTGGAAAATTGCGCCTTGTGCTGTTACGCAAGATCGGCGAGGCGGTGCTGACGGACGTGGCGACAGAGGAGCAAATTGTCAGCGCAATCGAGGCTCGTTGCACCGTAATGGGGAGTGATTGACCCCCGCGTGGTGCGTCGCAGCATCTTGAATCGATAGGGGTTTTCCAGTATATTCAACGGTTGCCTCTAATTTTCGTACAGGCCGATGCGTCAAATATGACGTTCGGCTTTTTTCATCATTGGCCATGTTGCAGGGGCCAAGTACTTTGAAGGAATGCGTGTGATGGAACCGGCAGTACCTGAACGGCAGGGTTTGTACGACCCAGCCAACGAGCACGACGCTTGCGGTGTGGGCTTTGTTGCCCATGTGAAGGGCCAGAAGAGCCACAGTATCGTCGAGCAGGGTTTGTTGATCCTCAAAAACATCGACCACCGTGGTGCGGTCGGTGCGGATCCGTTGCAGGGTGACGGTGCCGGTATTCTGATTCAGATCCCCGACCAGTTCTACCGCGAGGAAATGGCCAAGCAGGGCGTGGATTTGCCGCCAGCTGGCGAGTACGGCGTTGGTATGGTCTTCCTGCCGCAGGAAGGCGCCTCCCGCCACGCTTGCGTCGAAGAAATCGAACGTTCCATCAAGGCTGAAGGCCAGGTGCTGCTGGGCTGGCGTGATGTGCCGGTCAACAGCGAAATGCCGATGTCGCCGACCGTTCGCGCCAAAGAGCCGGTGATTCGTCAGGTGTTCGTCGGTCGTGGTCCCGATGTCTTCGTCACCGATGCGCTGGAGCGCAAGCTGTACATCATTCGCCGTCGCGCCGCCAATGCCATCAAATCACTGAAGCTGAAGCACGGCCAAGAATTCTATGTGCCGTCCTTCTCGGCGCGCACCGTCAACTACAAGGGCCTGCTACTGGCCGATCAAGTGGGCGTGTATTACCTGGACTTGCAGGACAAGCGCACCGTTTCCGCGCTCGCCCTGGTGCACCAGCGTTTCTCGACCAATACCTTCCCGACCTGGGATCTGGCCCACCCGTTCCGCTATATTGCCCACAACGGTGAAATCAACACCGTGCGTGGCAACGTGAACTGGTTCAAGGCACGCGAACAGGCGATTTCTTCGCCCATTCTCGGCAAGGACCTGGACAAGGTTTGGCCGTTGCACTATCCAGGTCAGTCCGACTCTGCCGCGTTCGACAATGCGCTCGAACTGCTGGTCATGGGCGGTGGCTACTCGCTGGCGCAGGCCGTGATGCTGATGATCCCGGAAGCCTGGGAAAAGCACGCCCTGATGGACGAAAACCGTCGCGCCTTCTACGAATACCATGCTGCGATGATGGAGCCGTGGGACGGCCCCGCCGCCGTGGCATTCACCGACGGCCGCCAGATCGGCGCAACGCTCGACCGTAACGGTCTGCGTCCGGCGCGTTACCTGGTGACCGACGACGACATGGTCGTCATGGCTTCCGAGTCCGGCGTGTTGCCGATTCCGGAAAAGAAGATCGTCAAAAAGTGGCGTCTCCAGCCGGGCAAGATGTTCCTGATCGATATGGAGCAGGGCCGTATCATCGACGACAAGGAATTGAAGGATTCGCTGGCCAACGCCAAGCCCTATCGCGAGTGGATCGAAAAGATTCGCATCAAGCTCGACGAAGTGCCGTGCAATGGTGTCCAGCTGTCTGCTGATGCCGCGACGTCCATGCTCGACCGTCAGCAGGCCTTTGGCTACACTCAGGAAGACATCAAGGTAATTCTTGAACCGATGGTCCAGAACGGCGAAGAAGCCACTGGTTCGATGGGTACCGACTCTTCCCTGCCGGTGCTGTCGAAGAAGAACAAGACGCTCTACACCTACTTCAAGCAATTGTTCGCGCAGGTGACCAATCCGCCGATCGACCCGATCCGCGAAGAGTTGGTCATGTCGCTGGTGTCATTCGTTGGTCCGAAACCGAACCTGTTGAACACCAATGACATCAATCCGCCGATCCGGCTTGAGGTGTCACAGCCGGTGCTGTCCTTCTCGGATATCGAGAAGCTGCGCAACATCGAGCAATACACGTCCGGTAAGTTCCGCTCCTTCGAGCTGGATATCTGCTATCCGGTGAAGTGGGGCAAGGAAGGCATCGAAGCTCGTCTGGCTTCGCTGGCAGCGGACGCTGAAGATGCAGTTCGCTCTGGCGCCAACATCCTGATCGTTTCCGACCGCAAGGTTGATGCGGAGCACGTCGCCATTCCGGCGCTGCTGGCCACCTCGACCATTCACCAGCATCTGGTCAAGAAGGGCCTGCGTACCTCGACTGGCCTGGTGGTGGAAACCGGTTCGGCCCGCGAAGTGCATCATTTCGCATTGCTCGGCGGCTTTGGAGCGGAGGCGGTGCATCCGTTCCTCGCTCTGGAAACCATCGAAGCGCTGGCCAAGGGCGATGCCGAAAAGGCCGAGAAGTTCACCAAGAATTTCATCAAGGCGATCGGCAAGGGCTTGTGCAAGGTCATGTCCAAGATGGGCATCTCGACCTACATGTCCTACACCGGCGCGCAGATTTTCGAAGCGATTGGCCTGAAGAAGGACTTCGTCGAGAAGTACTTCACCGGCACGCCTTCCAACGTTGAAGGTATCGGCGTGTTCGAAGTGGCCGAAGAGTCTATCCGCCTGCACAAGGAAGCCTTCTCGGCAGATCCCGTGCTGACCAACATGCTGGACGCCGGCGGCGAATATGCTTTCCGCATTCGTGGCGAAGACCACATGTGGACGCCGGATTCCATCGCCAAGCTGCAACACTCGACCCGTTCCGGAAAGTACGAAACCTACAAGGAATACGCCAAGCTGATCAACGATCAGACCAAGCGTCACCTGACCTTGCGCGGCCTGTTCGAATTCAAGTTCGGCGCTCAACCGATTCCGCTGGAAGAAGTCGAGCCGGCCAAGGAAATCGTCAAGCGTTTTGCCACCGGCGCGATGTCGCTCGGCTCGATCTCGACCGAAGCGCACACCACGCTGGCCATCGCCATGAACCGTATCGGCGGCAAGTCGAATACCGGTGAAGGCGGTGAAGACGCCAAGCGCTTCCAGCCGCTCAAGGCCGGCCAAAAGCTGTCCGAGGTGATCGGCGCCTCCCGCATCGAGCGCGATTACGAGTTCAAGGATGGCGACTCGCTGCGTTCCGCTATCAAGCAGGTCGCTTCCGGCCGCTTCGGCGTCACCGCTGAGTATCTGGTCAACTCCGACCAAATCCAGATCAAGATGGCCCAAGGCGCCAAGCCAGGTGAAGGCGGTCAGTTGCCGGGCACCAAGGTGTCCGAATACATCGGCAAGCTGCGTCACTCCGTGCCGGGCGTGACCCTGATCTCGCCGCCGCCGCACCACGACATTTACTCCATCGAGGACTTGGCACAGCTGATCCACGATCTGAAGAACGTCAATCCCACCGCCTCGATCTCGGTCAAGCTGGTGTCGGAAGTTGGTGTCGGCACGGTTGCCGCCGGTGTCGCCAAGGCCAAGGCCGATCACGTCGTGATCGCCGGCTTCGATGGCGGTACGGGTGCTTCTCCGGTGTCGTCGATCAAGCACGCCGGTACGCCGTGGGAACTCGGCTTGTCCGAAACCCAGCAGACCCTGGTACTGAACCGCCTGCGTTCGCGTATCCGCGTCCAGGTTGACGGTCAGATGAAGACCGGCCGCGACGTCGTCATCGGCGCGCTGCTCGGTGCCGATGAATTCGGTTTCGCCACCGCACCGCTGGTTGTCGAAGGCTGCATCATGATGCGCAAGTGCCATCTGAACACCTGCCCGGTCGGCGTCGCCACCCAGGATCCGGAACTGCGCAAGCGCTTCTCCGGTCAGCCGGAACACGTCGTCAATTACTTCTTCTTCGTCGCCGAAGAAGCACGTGAATTGATGGCCCAGCTGGGTATCCGCAAGTTCGACGACCTGATCGGTCGCACCGATCTGCTCGACATGCGTGCCGGTATCGAACACTGGAAGGCCAAGGGTCTGGATTTCTCCAAGATCTTCTACCAGCCGAACGTTCCGGCCGAAGTGCCGCGTCTGCATACCGAAGGTCAGGATCACGGTCTCGACAAGGCCCTCGACCACAAGCTGATCGAGCAGGCCAAGCCGGCGCTGGAAAAGGGCCAGAAGGTTCAGATCGACACCAAGATCATCAACGTCAACCGCACCTGCGGCACCATGCTGTCGGGCGAGGTCGCCCGTCGCTATGGCAACGCCGGCCTGCCGGACGACACCATCCACGTCAAGCTGACCGGCACCGCCGGGCAGGCCTTCGGTGCCTTCCTGGCCAAGGGCGTGACGCTGGAACTGACCGGCGAAGGTAACGACTACGTTGGCAAGGGTCTGTCGGGCGGCCGCATCATCATCAAGCCGAGCGCTGATTTCCGCGGCGACACGCAGCAGAACATCATCTGCGGCAACACCGTCATGTACGGTGCGACCGATGGTGAGTCGTTCTTCGCTGGTGTTGGCGGCGAGCGCTTCTGCGTTCGTAACTCGGGTGGCACGGCCGTCGTCGAAGGCGTGGGCGACCACGGTTGCGAATACATGACCGGTGGTACGGTCGTGGTGCTGGGCATGACAGGCCGCAACTTCGCCGCCGGTATGTCGGGCGGTATCGCCTACGTGCTGGACGAGGACGGCAGCTTCAAGAACCGTTGCAACCTCGCCCAAGTGGCGCTGGAAAAGGTTCTGCCGGCCAATCGCCAATCCACCGACGAGCCGATGCACCGCGCTACGGCCGACGAAACCCAGCTCAAGGAGCTGGTGACCCGTCATGCCGAATACACCGGCAGCAAGATCGCCAAGAAGGTTCTCGCCGATTGGGAAACCTACCGTGAGAAGTTCGTCAAAGTTTATCCGCATGAGTACAAGCGGGCGCTCACCGAGCTGGCCGCTGCTGCACAGAAGGAGGCCGCATAATGGGCAAGCCGACTGGATTCATGGAGTTCGAGCGTCTCGAAGAAGGTTACGAGGCCATCGAACAGCGCCTGAAGCATTACAAGGAGTTCGTTCACACCCTGAACGACGACGATGCCAAGACCCAGGGCGCACGCTGCATGGACTGCGGCATTCCGTTCTGCAACAACGGCTGCCCGGTGAATAACATCATTCCGGACTGGAACGATCTGGTTTACCGTGGCAATTGGAAGCAGGCGCTGGATGTGCTGCACTCCACCAACAACTTCCCGGATTTCACCGGCCGCATCTGCCCGGCTCCCTGTGAAGCCGCCTGTACGCTTGGCATCAATGCTGCGCCGGTGGGCATCAAGTCGATCGAGCATTTCATCATCGACAAGGGCTGGGAAATGGGTTGGGTCGTGCCGCAGCCGGCTGCCGTCAAGACGGGCAAGAAGGTCGCCATCGTCGGTTCCGGCCCGGCCGGTATGGCTGCTGCCCAGCAACTGGCACGCGTCGGCCATGACGTGACCGTGTTCGAGAAGTCCAGCCGTATCGGCGGTCTGCTCGGCTTCGGCATCCCCGACTTCAAGCTGAACAAGTCGGTGATCGACCGTCGCGTCGCGCAGATGGAAGCTGAAGGCGTGGTCTTCAAGACCAAGGTCATCGTCGGCGACAAGAACATCCCGGCCGGCATCAACAACGATGCCACCGAGACCGTTTCCGCCGAGCAGCTGAAGAAGGATTTCGACGCGGTGATCCTCGCCGCCGGCTCCGAAGTGCCGCGCGATCTGCCGGTGCCGGGCCGTCAGTTCAAGGGCGTGTACGCTGCGCTGGAATTCCTGATTCCGCAGAACAAGGAAGTCCAGCAGGGCATCAAGAACCCGATCAACGTCAAGGGCAAGCACGTCATCGTCATCGGTGGCGGCGATACCGGTTCCGACTGCGTTGGCACCAGCTACCGCCATGGCGCCGCCTCGGTGACCCAGTTCGAACTGATGCCGGCCCCGCCGGAGCAGGAAGACAAGCCGCTGACCTGGCCGTACTGGCCGCTCAAGATGCGTACCTCCTCCTCGCACAAGGAAGGTTCCACCGTGCGTGAATTCGCCGTGGCGACCAAGGAGTTCATCGAGGACGGCAAGGGCAACGTCAAGGCCCTCAAGGCTGTGCGCGTCGAATGGGCAGGCGGCAAGATGACTGAAGTCGCCGGTTCCGAATTCGAACTGCCGTGCGATGCCGCTTTCCTGGCCATGGGCTTCGTGAACCCGGTGGGTAGCCTGCTCGAAGCCTTCGGCGTCGAGAAGGATGCGCGCAACAATGCCAAGGCAACGACCGACGGTGAAGGCTGCTACAAGACCAACGTTGAGGGTGTCTATGCCGCCGGTGACGTGCGTCGTGGCCAATCGCTGGTCGTTTGGGCGATCCGCGAAGGTCGTCAGGCAGCTCGCGAAGTCGACGCCTTCCTGATGGGTTCGACCGAATTGCCGCGCTAAACAACTAGCGCCTAATAAAACCCCGTCGGCTGTATAGCCCACGGGGTTTTTTGTTGCCCCTTGGTTTTTGCCCCAAAATGGCAGTGCACCGCAGCAGCGAGTCGGAGACCGAGAAATGCCCCTTTCTGCCAAACGCAACATCCGTTGTATCGGCGCACCAATCAGCGCCGGCGCTCCGTTTCGCGGGACGGAGCTGGGGGCAGCAGCGTTGCGCTCGGCCGGTCTGGATCGGTGCCTGGCCGAGGCGGGAGTCGACATGCGCTGGGAAACATTCGGTCAGATAATTTGCCTGGCAGATGAACTAGGCCCATGGCTGGCCGATCACGCCGCGCTCTGTGCCAAGGTCGTTCGTGACGGCGATTTCCCTCTGATCCTGGGTGGCGATCATTCGATCGCTGCCGCCACCTGGCGCGGCGTTGGCCGGGCGTTGGGGCAAGCGCCCTGCTTGTTGTGGATCGATGCGCATCTCGACGCCCATACGCCCATGACCAGCCCTTCCGGAAATCTGCACGGCATGCCGGTGGCTGCCTTGCTGGGCGAGGGGAATACCATGCTCTCCGGGGTTGCCGGGCCATCTCTGGAGGCCGCCAATTTGGTTCTTCTCGCCGGGCACAGCTATGAGCCCGCCGAACTCGCGTTGTTGCGTCGGCTGGGTGTGACGATTCATCTGTTGAATGAAATCAGGGAACGCAGCCTCAGTGCATTCATCGACGAGGCCTGCCGGAATTTCGGCGAGCGCCCTTGGGGAGTCAGTCTCGATATCGATGCCGTAGATCCGACCCATGCGCCCGGAGTATCGACGCCCGTAGCCGGCGGACTGCTACCGGAGGAATTGTTGAGTGGGTTGAAAGGCATCTGCCGTCGGCCAGGATGCGTCGCCCTCGAAATTGCCGAATTCAACCCGGAATGCGACCAGGCCGGCATGACCCGCCGCTTGATCGAATCCATCTGCCAAACGGCATTCGCCGAAGACCCGGCTCAGCAACCGTAAGCCGCCTTCGACAGGGCGCCCCGTTCGTGTGAAAATGCGCCATAAATTTCGGGGGAGAAACAATGTCAGCAGAATTGCAGCCGGCCCTTCAGGTGAGCGTGCCCAGCGGGGCGCTCGATAGCCACATGCTTCTGATCCTGGCCATCATGGTGATCGCCGGCATCCTCGGCGGCATGGCCAACTACTTCCTGGCCGACCGCCACGGCGAGCCGGCGCCCAAGGACTGGCTGAAGTATCCGGTGCTCGGCGTGGTCGCCGCGCTGACCGTACCCCTCTTCTTGAACATGATTTCCAGCACCCTGCTCGAAGGGGCGCGCACCAAGCCGATCGATTTCTACGTTTTCGCCGGCTTCTGCCTGATCTACGTGGTCGCTTCCCGTCGCCTGTTCGAGAACATCGTGCAACGCTTGATGGGCCAGATGGACCAGGTGCGCCGCGAAGTCGTGCAGTTGAAGCAGAAGCGTGAGGAACCGATCATCGCCGTGCCAGCCAAGGCTGAACCGGAGCCGGTGCGCCCGGCCGAGCCGGATCCGCGCGAAGTCTTGTCGTACAACGACGTGGAAATCCTGCGTGCGCTGTCCGAAGAGAGCTTCGTCTATGGCAATCTGGCCGCGATCTGCGATCGCACCGGCCTGGCCCGCGATTTCGTCAGCCAGCGGCTGACCGTCATGAAGTCGCTCGGCGTCATCGAAACCCGCATCAACGACAAGAATGTCCTGCACTGGTGCGTCTCCGCGCGTGGCAAGAACGTGCTCGAAGAAATCCTGGCCGGCCAGGGCGAAAAGAAAACTGCCTGATCAACGCCGGCCAATGTGCTGGCTCAAAAGCTTAGAACCATGAACATCGTCATTCTCGCTGCCGGTCAAGGCAAGCGCATGCATTCCAATCTGCCCAAAGTGCTGCACCCAGTCGCCGGCAAGGCGCTGGCCCAGCACGTCATCGATACCGCCCGCACGCTGGGTCCGGAAAAGCTGATTGTCGTCTATGGCCACGGTGGCGACGTCGTTCAGAATACGCTGGCCGCACCGGATCTGTGCTGGGCCGAGCAGGCGCAGCAACTCGGCACGGGCCATGCCGTTGCCCAGGCCTTGCCGCAACTCTCCACGGCCGAGCAGACCCTGGTGCTCTACGGCGATGTGCCGCTGACTACAGCGACTACCCTGAAGCGCCTGCTGCAGGCAGGTAAGGACGGCTTGTCGATCCTGACGGTCGACCTGGCCAATCCGACGGGTTACGGCCGGATCGTGCGCGATGCGGCCGGCAACGTGCAGTGCATCGTCGAGGAAAAGGATGCCACGCCGGAGCAGAAGTGCATCCGCGAGGTCAACACCGGGATCATGGCCATCCCGACGGCACGGCTGAATGCCTGGCTAGGCCAGTTGAAGAACGACAACGCCCAGGGCGAGTACTACCTGACCGATATCGTCGCGCTGGCCGTGGCCGAAGGCCTGCCGGTGCGTACCGCGCAGCCGGAAGGCGAGTGGGAAGTGCTCGGCGTTAACAGCAAGGTGCAACTGGCCGAACTGGAGCGCCAACACCAACGCAACCTGGCGGATCAACTGCTGGTCGCCGGCGTGCGTCTGGCCGATCCAGCGCGTATCGACATTCGCGGCGAATTGGCGCACGGGCGCGATGTGGCCATCGACGTCGGTTGTGTCTTCGAAGGCAAGGTCGAGCTGGGCGATGCGGTCGAGGTCGGGCCGTATTGCGTGTTGAAGAACGTCAAGGTGGGCGCCGGCACGCGTATCGCTGCCTTCTGCCATTTCGAGGATGCGGTGATTGGCCCGGATGGCGTGCTCGGTCCCTATGCCCGCCTGCGTCCCGGCGCCGAGCTCGGCCCGGAGGTGCATATCGGCAATTTCGTCGAGGTCAAGAAGAGCAAGATCGGCGCCCAATCCAAGGCCAATCATCTGGCCTACATCGGCGATGCCGAGATCGGCCAGCGCGTCAATGTCGGCGCCGGTACCATCACCTGCAACTACGATGGCGTGAACAAGCATTTGACCGTGATCGAAGATGACGCATTCATCGGCTCGGACACTCAACTGGTGGCGCCGGTGCGGGTCGGTCGCGGTGCGACCCTGGGGGCCGGAACGACCCTGACCAAGGATGCGCCACCCGACGCTTTGACCGTCTCGCGGGCGAAGCAGCTGACGCTGAGTAATTGGAGTAGACCGACAAAGATCAAAAAGTGATGCTTTAGCAGGCGTACAATTCTTGGCAGTGATTTGCACTGTCAGGGAGAAGAAGATGTCGAAGTACGCAACTGAAGCCATCCGATCCATCGCACTTGTCGGTCATGGTGCCGTGGGCAAGACCAGTCTTGCCGAGGCGCTGCTCCATGCCACCGGCGCGATTCCCGCCAAGGGGAGCGTCGACAAGGGCAATACCGTCTGCGATTTCGATCCGCAGGAAAAGGACGACGGGCACTCCCTGAATTCGGCGATCGTCAATTTCGCCTACGAAGATACCCACGTTCATCTGATCGATACCCCGGGCTACCCGGATTTCGCCGGGCAGGCAATTGCCTCGCTGGCCGGGGTTGATACCGCGCTGATCGTGATCAATGCGCAGACCGGCGTCGAACTGATGACCGAGCGCATGATGCGCTACGCCGCCGAGCGCAAGTTGTGCCGCATGATCGTGGTCAACAAGATCGATGCCGAAAACCTTGATCTGCCTGGCCTGGTGGCCGATATCCGCGAGCGTTTTGGCAAGCAGTGCATGATCCTCGATCTGCCGGCGCATGGTGGGGCCGATGTGGTCGAAGTGCTGGAACACGATGCCGGCGATGCCGATTTCGAATCCGTGGCGGCGGCCCATCGCGCGCTGATCGACCAGATCGTCGAGGAAGACGAAGACCTGCTCGCCCAGTATCTCGACGACGGCGCCGACCCGAGCCTGGCCACCCTGCACGCCCCGTTCGAAAAGGCGCTGCGCGAAGGCCATCTGATCCCCATCCTGTTCACCTCGGCCAAGACCGGTGCCGGCATCAAGGAGTTGTTGCACGTGCTGGCCTCGCTGGCGCCCAACCCGGCCGAAGGCAACCCGCCGCCGTTCTACAAGGGTGAACCGGGTGGTGCGACGGAGGCCTTCGCCGCCGTGCCGGATGCCGGCAAGCATGTGCTGGCCCACGTCTTCAAGGTCGTGGCCGACCCGTACATGGGCAAGATCGGCATCTTCCGCGTGCATCAGGGCACGGTGAAGAAGGACATGCAGCTTTTTGTCGGCGACGGCAAGCGTCCATTCAAGGTGGCCCACCTCTACCAGCTGCAGGGCAAGGACACGGTCGAGGTCGATGAGCTGCTGCCGGGCGACATTGGCGCCGTGGCCAAGGTCGACGAAATCGAGTTCGACTGCGTGCTGCACGATTCGCACGACGAAGACGCCATCCATTTGGCACCGCTCGATTTTCCCAAGCCGATGGCCGGCCTGGCCGTCGAAACCAAGAAGAAGGGCGACGAGCAGCGCCTGTTCGATATCCTTGGCAAACTGGCCATGGAAGACCCGACCTTCGTCGTCGAGCGTCATCCGACCAGCAATGAAACCGTGATTCGTGGCTTGGGCGAAATCCACCTGAAGGCCAAGTTGGCCAAGATGGCTGCCCAATACAAGCTGGAAGTCGACACCAAGCCACCGCGCATTCCCTATCGCGAAACCATCACCGCCAACGCCGAAGCCATGTACCGCCACAAGAAGCAGTCGGGCGGCGCCGGCCAGTTCGGCGAAGTGCATCTGCGCATCGAACCGAAGGGCCGTGGCGAGGGCTTCGAGTTCGTCGATGCGGTGAAAGGCGGCGTCATTCCCGGCGTCTTCATGCCGGCTGTCGAAAAAGGCGTGCGTCAGGCGCTGGCCGACGGCGTGGTAGCCGGTTACGAGGTCGAAGACATCAAGGTCACCGTATTCGACGGCAAGACGCACGCGGTGGACGGCAAGGAAGTGGCTTTCACCATCGCCGGCCGCAAGGCGGTGATCGAGGCCATTCGCGGCGCCAAGCCGATGGTGCTCGAGCCGATCGTCAATATCGAGATCATCGTGCCGGAAAGCGCCATCGGCGACCTGACCGGCGATCTGTCCAGCCGACGGGGCCATATCACCGGCACCGACGGGCGTGGTCACGGCATGGCAGCGATCACCGGCGAAGTGCCGCTGGCCGAATTGAACGACTACCAGTCGCGCCTGAAGTCGCTGACCGGCGGTCAGGGCAGCTACACCATCGAGTTCGCCCGCTACGCTGCGGTTCCGCCGCAAATCCAGCAGCAGATGGCGAGCAAATTCCAGTTGCGCGACGAAGACGAATGACTGCTGCGGTGCACAGGCAAAAAGGGCTGATTTTCAGCCCTTTTTTATTGCCTGCGTTTGCGTAGCGGAAGAGTTGTATCCCACATTCACTCGATAAATATGATGATTATGCTGATTGCGGGCTATTTGATTTGGATCATCCGGCCGTTCAGGAAGGCAATTTATCCTGCCTGCGGCCGATTTGGCGGTTATTGATCCGAACGGCCTCCCGTAAGTCGTTCGTCTAATTGTAATTGTGCTGGTGATTTTGTGAGATATGGAATATCGTATGGATTCCTGGTTGGCATTGGAGCGTTCGCGCTAGCGATTCAGTGATGGAAAAAGAGCAGGAAATCCTGGCCGTCAGTCGTCTGGCCTTCGAACTCACCCGTCTTGGCGGGGTTGATGGCGATCTCGATCGCCTGCTCGAACGACTGCATGCCTTGCTCAGCGAGTTGCCTGGGATTTCGGTTCGTCCAGCCTGCGTTCTGTTGCTCAACAATCCGCGGCAGCATCTTGTTCAGGTTGCCCAGTTCGGCCTGCCGCCGGCCTGGGGTAGGCATGGGCCGGTGGGACGTTTGGCATGCCTGCCGAATGCTATTGAACTGGCCTTCCTGTGTACGCCCGAGATGCACCGTCCTCCGCTGGAGATCGAGGGCATCGCCGGAAGCGCGCCATGTTTTGCCCTGCCGCTGACCGATGACGGCCGGCAACTCGGCCGCCTGCTGTTGTTCATCGACCCGCTCTGGCAACCCGATGCCGTCGAGATCGAATTCATGACCGATCTGTCGCGCACGCTTTCCATGTTGGTTGCGCGCTGCCTGGTCAACGAAACCCTGCGTGTGCGCGAGGTCGAACTCGAAGATGCGCGCACCGATGCCATTCGCCGTCTGGGTGCCGCTTCCGAGTATCGCGACAACGAAACCGGCATGCACGTCATGCGCATGACGCACTATGCAACCGCCATCGCCAAGGCCATGGGCTTGCCGGAAGAGCAGCGGGAGTTATTGAACATCTGCGCTCCGATGCACGATGTCGGCAAAATCGGCATTTCCGATGCCATTCTCCTCAAGCCCGGTCGGCTGACCGGCGAAGAGTTCGAGGTGATGAAGACGCATACGGAAATCGGCCGCCGCCTGCTCGATGGCAGCGATGCCCTGATCAGTGCCGCGCGCGATATCGCCAGTTGCCACCACGAACGTTGGGACGGCTCGGGTTATCCCAATGCGCTGGCCGGCGAGGAAATTCCCATTCTCGCCAGAATCTGCGCCATCGCCGACGTGCTGGATGCCCTGACCTCGGTGCGTCCGTACAAGCATCCGTGGCCTTTCAACGAAGCTGTTGCCTTCATTCAGCGAGAGTCCGGCGGTCACTTCGACCCGGCCGTCGTTTCGGCCTTCGAGCGTGCCATGCCGGAAATCCTGCGCATCCGCGAACTCTATCGCGACGACATCATCGATCCACGCCAAGCCGTCAGCTTGCCGAAGACAGCGTATCGCGAGGGCGGCTGGGTTTCCTGGATGCCGGAGTACAGCGTCGGGATCGACGTCATCGACGAGCATCACCGCTATCTGTTCGATCTGACCAACGATCTCTTCGATGTGGTCGCACAAAAGCGTGGCGCGCGCGAGGTGGCGCGTATCCTAAAGGCGCTGGATCAATATGCCCAGGTTCATTTCCGGGCCGAGGAGAGAATGATGGCGCATTACAGCTACGCCCGCCTCGACCGCCAGGAACACCAGCACCATCGCTTCGAAGCGCGTTTGCGCGAGTTTTACAGCGAGATGCACGACAATCCGCTGACCGCACAATTCGAGGTCCTGCTCTATCTGCGCGATTGGCTGGTTGGCCATATCCGGAATGAAGACGCCCAGTTACGCGAACTGATCGCGGACGTCGCCTGATCGCCGTCGATCAGCCCACTGCTGCGGTGCACGGGCCAAAATAGGCAAAAATGCTTGTTGAAGCAGCGGCGTACTCCGTACCGTTTGGCGGCAATTTTTCTGACCCATGCTAATGTAGCTATGTGCAAACGATTGCACGCTAACTGACGGATTTTCACCTTCGGCGCAGCAGGCATGGACATCAAGAAAACCGTTGCCGGGTATCACCGCGAGATCGTTCGGATCGTCGTCATCTACGTGGTTTTTGCCGCGATGTGGATTCTGTTGTCCGATGCGGCTGTCGAGGCGATGTTCCCGAACCCGGCACAATGGACCCGACTCAGCATCATCAAAGGATGGTTCTTCGTCGGGGTGACCGCGCTGCTGCTCTACCTGCTGATGCGCCGCCTGTGGCGGCAGCTGTCGCAGGCCATCGAGGCGCGCATGCAGGCGTTGAACCTGCTCGAGGCGATCACCGACAGTTCATCGGACGCCATCTTTGCCAAGGATGCCGAGGGCCGCTATCTGCTGTTCAACCAGGCAGCGGGGCGATTCGTCGGCAAATCGCCGATTGAGGTCATCGGTCGGGACGACAACAACATTTTCCCGGCCGAGCAGGCCCGCAAACTGCTGGAGACCAACCGGCGCATCCTGGCCGAGCGACGTCAGGTGAACCAGGTCGAGCAACTCGATACGCCGCACGGTCAGCGAATTTTTCTGGCGACTAAAGGCCCCATCATCGATGCCAAGGGGGAATTGCTTGGCACCTTCGGTATTTCGCGCGACATCACCGAACAGAAACTGGCCGAAGTGGAGCTACGGCAGATCAACGATCGGCTGCAACTATTCATCGAATATGCGCCGGTCGCGCTTGCCATGTTCGACCGCGACATGTGCTATCTGGCAGCCAGCCGGCGCTGGCGGGACGATTACGGCTTGGGCGAAACCGATTTGGTCGGCAAGTCGCACTATGAAATTTTCCCCGAAATTCCCGAGAGCTGGCGCCAGATCCACCAAAGGGGATTGGCCGGAGAAGTGATTCGCGCGGAGGAGGACTGCTTCGAGCGACTCGACGGCAGCCGACAATGGTTGCGCTGGGAGGTTCGCCCCTGGCGCAATGATGGCGGTGAGGTTGGAGGTGTCCTGATTTTTTCCGAAGACATCACGCCGCGCAAGCAGATGGCCGAGGAGCTTGAGGAACATCGCCAGCATCTGCAGGAGCTGGTCGAACGGCGCACTGCCGAACTGGCTGTCGCCAAGCAGGCGGCCGAAAGCGCCAATGTGGCGAAGAGCAGCTTCCTGGCCAATATGAGCCATGAAATCCGCACGCCGATGAATGCCATCCTCGGTTACGCCCGTCTGCTCAAGCGCAGCGAGCTGAGCTCGGAGCAGAGCGAGCGCATCGACAAGATCGACGAAGCGGGCAAGCACCTGCTGTTGATCATCAACGACATACTCGACATCTCGAAGATCGAGGCCGGGAAACTGGTGCTCGAGCAAACCGATTTTCCGCTCAGCGGTGTTCTCGACCACGTCCGTTCGCTGATTACCGATGCCGCGGAAGCCAAGGGCCTGCGCGTCAGCGTCGACTACGGCGATGTCCCGCCCTTCCTGTGCGGCGATCCGACCCGCTTGCGCCAGGGGCTGCTCAATTTCGCCAGCAATGCGGTGAAATTCACCGAGCAGGGCGAAATCGCCATTCGGGCCAGATTGCTGGGCGAGGATGCCGAAGGAGTGCACGTTCGCTTCGAGGTTCAGGATAGCGGTATTGGCATCGCGCCGGAAAAGCGTGCAGCGCTGTTTCACTCCTTCCAGCAGCTCGACGCATCGACCACGCGCAAATACGGGGGCACCGGCCTCGGTCTGGCGATTACGCAACGTCTGGCGCACTTGATGGGCGGGGAGGTTGGCGTCGAGAGCGAAGTCGGGCGCGGCAGTTGTTTCTGGTTTACGGCCCATTTACGCCGTGGTCACTCGCCAGCCGAGGCGCAACATGCCATTCACTCAGCGCCCGAAGAAACACTGATGGCGCAGCATGCCGGTCGCCGTATCCTGCTGGTGGAAGACGATCCGATCAATCAGGAAGTGGCGCTCGCCTTGTTGGGAGACACCGGTTTGGCTGTGGATGTCGCCGAAAATGGCCGGTTGGCCGTTGAGAAAGCGGCCAGTACCGACTATGCGCTGATCCTGATGGACATGCAGATGCCTGAAATGGACGGCCTGGCCGCCACCGAAGCCATTCGGCGTTTGCCCGAGCGGCAGGCGACACCTATCGTCGCCATGACCGCCAATGCTTTCGACGAAGACCGGCAGCGCTGCTTGCAGGCCGGCATGAGCGATTTCATCTCCAAGCCGGTGGAACCCGAACTGTTGTTCCAGATGCTGTTGAAGTGGCTGGACGCGAAGCGCCCGGCGGTCTAGATCGTTTTGGCGCCTTCGCCTGACCATTCGACATTGGCCAGGAAGAGATAGCCTGCGCCATAGACCGTCTTGATGAAGGCCGGGCTTTGTGGATCGGGCTCGAGCTTGCGACGCAGGCGTGAAATGCGCACATCGATGGCCCGGTCGGTCGGTGCCAGGTCGCGCGTTCCCATCAATTTCTCGCGCTGCAGGATGCGGTTGGGGTTGCTGACGAAAACCTTCAGCAACTCCGCTTCCGAGGTGCTGAGCAATTGCTCGTCACCACCGGGGCCCTGCAGTGTGTTATTACCCAGATTGAAGCGCCATCCGCCAAATTCGGCGATCTGCTTGCCCGGTTGTTCGCCGGATGTCTCGCGGCGGCGCACGATGCTGCGCACACGGGCGACCAGTTCGCGTGGCTCGAAGGGCTTCAATACGTAATCGTCGGCACCGAGTTCGAGTCCCATGACGCGGTCGCTGACATGGGCACGCCCGGTCAGGATCAGGATGCCGCAACTCGATTGCGCCCGGATGCGCTGCATCGCTTCCAGGCCGTCCATGTCGGGCAGGCCGAGGTCGACGATGCACAGGTCCGGCGACAGCGTGCGCAGCCGGCGCAGCAACTCGCCGCCACTGCGACACCAAACGGTGCGGAAACCGAAATCCCCCAGCACCTGTTCGGTGATGCGGGCCACATCCGGGTCGTCTTCGACCAGGACGATCAGCTTGCCTTGTTCCGAATCTTTCATAACTAACTCACTTGGCTTTCTGCAGAGCGCGGGCCAACTCCTCGCGGAAGAATGGCTTGGCCAGGACAGGCAGGTCGTCTGACATGTCGCTGTCGGCAGCTTCGTCACTGTAGCCGCTGATCAACAGCAGGCGCATGTCCGGGCGTCGTTGGCGTACGGTGGCCGCCAGTTGGCGCCCGTTCATGCCGCCGGGCATGATGATGTCGCTGACCACGATCGTAATGTCGGAAATCTGCTCGACCATCTCGAGGGCCTGCGCCCCGTTCTCGGCTTCGATGACCGGATAGCCGAGATCGATCAGTTGCTGGCGGACGACGCGGCGGACATTGGGGTCGTCTTCGACCAGCAGGACCAGTTCGCCGCCGCTGACCAGCGGCAGGTCGGCGGCCGCATCCTCGGCGCGCATGTCGGCCTGCGTCAGTGGCATGACGAGGAGAACGGTCGTGCCTTGTCCCGGCTGACTATGGATGGCAATTCCACCGCCCGATTGCTTGGCAAAGCCGTAGGCCATGGCCAGGCCGAGGCCGCTGCCCAGGCCGAAACGCTTGGTCGTGAAAAAGGGTTCGCAGGCACGGGCCAGCGTCGCGGCATCCATGCCGCTGCCGTTGTCGGCGACTTCGATCAGGGCGTAGCGGCCGGGCGCCACATCGAAGGCGACGGCGTCGGTATCGAGCTCGACCGGCCGGGCGGCGATGTGCAGGCGACCGCCTTCCGGCATGGCGTCGCGGGCGTTCAGGGCAAAATTGAGCAGGGCGCTTTCCAGTTGCCCGGGGTCGACCAGGGCGTGGATGTCGGCGTGGTCAAGGTCGGTCGAGATGGTGATCGACTCGGGCAGCGAGCGGCGAACCAGTTTGGCCAGCCCGGCGATCAGCGGGCCGACGGCGACCGTTTGCGGCTCCAGCGGCTGCTGGCGCGAGAAGGTAAGCAGTCGCTTGATCAGTTGCACGCCGCGGCGGGCCGATTGCAGGGCCGGCTCGACGAATTCGTTCACGCCGGCATCGTCCGGCCGGTGATCCTGCAAGGCGGCCAGGTTGCCGATGATGACCGTGAGCAGGTTGTTGAAGTCGTGGGCCAGGCCGCCGGTCAGCTGGCCGATGGCTTCCATCTTCTGTGCCTGGACCAGCGCCGCCTGCATGCGCTTCTGTTCGGTGATGTCGTGCGAGAACACGAAGAAACCGAGGGTTTCGCCCTCCGGCGAGATTTCCGGGACCAGGGTGCTGCGCGCGAAGACGGTCTGCCCGTCGCGTTCCATCTGGTACTCGTAGGTGACCTGTTCGCCGGACAGCGCTTTCTCGACCGAATCCCTGACCTGGCTGTAGACCTGCGGGCCAATCACGTCGAGAACATCCCGTCCGGTGACGCCGCCCTCCGGGTGACCATACCAGTCGGAATAGCCCTTGTTGGCGTAGCGGTAGACCTCGTCCTTGTCGACGTAGCCGAGCAGGATGGGAATGGTGTCGTTGATCAGGCGTAGCCGCTCCTCGCTGCGTTTCAGCGCGGCGGCGTTGCGGGCGTTTTCTTCGCTGACCCGGCGCAGGTTGGCGTTGGCATTTTCAAGTTGTGCCGTGCGTCGACGCACCTGTTCCTCAAGCTGCGTGTTCTGGTGCTCGGTCAGGTGCTCGATGTAGCGCTGTTCGGTGATATCCGAATAAAGCGTGACGAAACCCTTGTGCGGCAGCGGTTCGCCGCGCAGCAGCAGGACACGCCCGTTCGGGCGCTGGCGTTCGCGGATATGGGGGGCGAAGTCGCGGGCGGCGGCCAGGCGTTCCTCGACCTGGGCGCCAACGTCGCCGGGTCCGTATTCACCGCGTTCAGCATTGAAGCGGATGAAGCTCTCGAATGGGGCGCCGACGTAGGCCAGGTAATCCGGAAAGTCGAGCAGGCGCAAGAAGGTCTGGTTCCAGGCAATCAGCTTAAGTTCGGCGTCGAACACCGTGATGCCCTGGTCGAGCAGGTCGAGACCGGCCTGCAGCATGTCGAAACGCTGCGGCAGTTCGGGCTGTTCGGCGAGGGGCGTGGCGATGGGCATCGGGCGATTCTAGTGCAGTGTTTCGACGGGCTTCGTGAGTGTAACGATTCGTTACATTCCACCAATAGTTGCGCAAGAGTGTTTTGCCATTCTCCTCCTCATAACAAAGAAGCAGATACAGCCGGTATCACCGCAGAGATATCGGAAGTCTCGCCGAAACTTGCCCCAAAGAGAACAGTGACCTGGCAAGAAACGTGAGGAGATTTTTCGTGGCAAACCCGTACACCGTCGGGCTGGACCAAAATCCGGCCAATTATGTTCCGCTGTCCCCGCTAACCTTCATCGAGCGCTCCGCCTTCATTTATCCGAAGCGCGTTTCGGTGATCCAGGGGGCCCGCCAATACACCTGGAAGGAAAGTTACGACCGTTGTCGCCAGTTGGCGTCCGCCTTGGATGCGCGCGGCATCGGCAAGGGCGACACCGTCGCCGTCATGTTGCCGAACACCAATGCGATGTTCGAGTGCCATTTCGGCGTGCCGATGACCGGTGCCGTGCTGAATACCCTGAATACCCGTCTGGATGCCGAAGCCATCGCCTTCATGCTGACGCACGGCGAGGCCAAGGTGCTGATCACCGACCCGGAGTTTTCCAAGGTGGTCAAAGGTGCGCTCGAACTGCTTGAAGGGCCGAAACCCTTGGTCATCGACAGCCTCGACCCGGACTACACCGAAGGCGAGCAACTCGGCGAAATCGACTACGAGGCCTTCATCGCCAAGGGCTCCCCGAATTTCGAATGGAAGCTGCCGGAAAACGAATGGGATGCCATCGCCCTGAATTACACCTCGGGCACGACCGGTAACCCGAAGGGCGTCGTCTATCACCATCGCGGTGCCTACCTGAACGCGGCCTCGAACATCATTTCCTGGGGCATGCCGCAGCATTCCGTTTATCTGTGGACCCTGCCGATGTTCCACTGCAACGGCTGGTGCTTCCCATGGACCATGGCGGCTAATGCCGGCACCAGCGTCTGCCTGCGTCGCGTCGACCCGGTGCTGATCTTCAGCCTGATCAAGGAGCACAAGGTGACCCACATGTGTGGTGCGCCGATCGTCTACGGCATGATGATCAACGCCCCGCAGGAGTTGAAGGATGGCATCGAGCACACGGTGAATGGGCTGATTGCCGGCGCCGCGCCTCCGGCCGCCATCATCGAGGGTGCCCAGCGCATGGGCTTCAACATCACCCACGTCTATGGCCTGACCGAAACCTACGGTCCGGCTTCGGTGTGTGCCAAGCAGCCGGAATGGGATCGCCTGCCGATCGACCTGCAAGCCGCCCGTAACGGTCGCCAGGGCGTGCGCTACCACATGCAGGAAGCGATCACTGTGCTCGACCCGGTCACCATGCAGCCGGTGCCCTGGGATGGCGAAACCATGGGCGAAATCATGTTCCGCGGCAACCTGGTCATGAAGGGCTATCTGAAGAATGCCAAGGCGACCGACGAGGCATTCGCCGGCGGCTGGTTCCACACCGGTGACCTGGCGGTCGTACATAGCGACGGCTACGTCAAGATCAAGGATCGCTCCAAGGACATCATCATCTCCGGCGGAGAAAATATTTCGTCGCTCGAAGTCGAGGATGTGCTCTATCGCCATCCGGCCGTGATCGCCGCCGCTGTCGTTGCCAAGCCTGACGAGAAGTGGGGCGAAGTGCCGGCGGCCTTCATCGAGTTGAAGGCCGGCGTCAATTGCACGCAGGACGAGATCATCGAGCACTGCCGTGCCCACCTGGCTCGCTTCAAGGTGCCCAAGCAGGTCGTCTTTGGTGAACTGCCGAAAACCTCGACCGGCAAGATCCAGAAATACGTTCTCCGCCAGTACGCCAATTCGGCCCTGGCCATCGAATAAACACGCTCTGCCCCTGGCCCGCTTCGGCGGGCCGGCAACCCAACACAAGGAAAACCCATGAGTACTTACACCGCTCCGCTGCGCGACATGCAGTTCATCCTCAACGAGATCGCCGGCCTCGAAGAAATTTGCGCCCTGCCGGGCAATGAAGAATGTTCCGTCGAGCTGGTCGAATCCATTCTCGACGAAGCCGCCAAGTTCGCCTCCGGCGTGCTCGACCCGATCAACCGTGGCGGCGATACCGTCGGCTCCAAGTGCGAAGCCGGCGTCGTCACCACCGCCCCGGGCTTCAAGGATGCTTACACCCTGTTCCGCGACACCGGCTGGAACGCCATGCCGTTCTCGCCGGAATACGGCGGCCAGGGCCTGCCAGCTGCCGTGACCATGGCGGTCAACGAAATGTGGAAGTCCGCCAACATGGCTTTTGCCCTGTGCCCGATGCTGACCGGCGGCGCGATTGAAGCCATCGCCCACCATGCTTCTGACGAACTCAAGCAGAAGTACCTGCCGAAGATGGTCGAAGGCGTGTGGACCGGCACCATGAACCTGACCGAGCCGAACGCCGGCTCCGACCTCGCCGCCATCTGCAGCAAGGCCCGCAAGATGGACGACGGCACCTACCGCGTTTCCGGCACCAAGATCTTCATCACCTGGGGTGAAAACGATGTGGCCGAAAACATCATCCACCTCGTGCTTGCCCGCCTGCCGGATGCCCCAGCTGGCCTGAAGGGCATTTCGCTCTTCCTCGTGCCGAAGTTCCTGGTCAATGACGACGGCTCGCTGGGCGCGCGCAACGACCTGATCTGTTCCTCCATAGAACACAAGCTGGGCATCCACGGCAGCCCGACCGCCGTCATGTCCTACGGCGACAACGACAACTGCGTCGGCTACCTGATCGGCGAAGAAAACAAGGGCGTCGGCTACATGTTCACGATGATGAACCACGCCCGCGTCAACGTTGGCCTCGAAGGCGTCGGCATCGCCGAGCGCGCCTACCAGCACGCCCTGTGGTACGCCCGTGAGCGCGTGCAGGGCAAGATCATCGGCGACAAGTCCGACGAGAAGAAGACTATCCTGCATCACCCGGACGTTCGCCGTCTGCTGATGGAATGCAAGTCGCGCACCGAAGCCATGCGTACGCTGGCCTACTACGCTGCGGCCCAGATCGACAAGGCGCACGCCGGCGACGCCGCCGCGCAAGCCCGCATCGACCTGCTGACCCCGGTGGTCAAGGGCTGGAGCACCGAGCAGGGCGTCGAACTGTCGTCTTCCGCGCTGCAGGTCTTCGGCGGTGTCGGCTTCGTCGAAGAAACCGGCGCAGCCCAGTATTACCGCGATTCGCGCATCACCACCATCTACGAAGGCACGACCGCCATTCAGGCGAACGACCTCGTCGGCCGCAAGCTGGCCCGCGAAAAAGTGCCGGGCGCTGCCATGAAGGCCCTGCTCGCCGAGATGAGCGCCGATGCCGAAGCGATTGCCGCTGACGCCAAGACCGCCAATATCGCGGCCAATCTGAAAAATGGCGTTGCCGCGCTGTCCACCGCAGTCGAATGGGTTCTGGCCAACTACGACAGCGCCCCGGCGGCCGTTCATGCCGGTTCCGTGCCCTTCCTCAAGCTGACTGGCATCGTCGTCGGCGGCTGGTTGATGGCCAAGTCCGCTGCCGTGGCAGCCAAGCGTATCGCCGAAGGCAGCAGCGACGGTTTCTATACCGCCAAGCTGGCCACCGCCGAGTACTTCGCCACTCACCAGTTGCCATTCGCCGCTGCCTACAGCGCCGAAGTGACCGGTGGTGCGGCGTCGACTCTGGCTCTGGAAGAGCCGCTGTTCTAAACGAGAAGGTCATTCCCGCCCGGGCGGGAATCCGGAGCCGAGCTTCCGGGTTCCTGCTTGTGCGGAAACGGTATTGAGCAAGGAGAACGCATGCGTACTGATCGCGATGCAATGGAATACGATGTCGTGATCGTTGGTGGCGGCCCGTCGGGCCTGTCGGCGGCGATCCGCATCAAGCAACTGGCCGAGCAGGCCGGCAAGGAGATTTCTGTCTGTCTGCTGGAAAAGGGCTCGGAAATCGGCGCCCACATCCTGTCGGGTGCGGTGCTGGAACCGCACGCGCTGGCCGAACTCTTCCCGGACTGGCAGGAGCGCGGCGCACCGCTCAATACGCCGGCCGGCGAGGACCGACTGCTCTATCTCAGCGAGAACGGCTCGTTCAAGCTGCCGACACCGCCGCAGATGGGCAATCACGGCAACTACATCATCAGTCTCGGTAACTTCTGCCGCTGGCTGGGCGAGCAGGCCGAAGCGCTGGGCGTCGAAATCTATCCCGGCTTTGCCGCAGCCGAAGTGCTCTACCACGAGGATGGCTCGGTCAAGGGCGTGGCGACCGGCGACATGGGCATCGGCAAGGATGGTGAGCAAACGCACAACTATCAGCCGGGCATGGAGTTGCACGCCAGGCAGACCATCTTCGCCGAAGGTTGCCGCGGCTCGCTGACCAAGGAGCTGTGGGCCAGATTCAACCTGCGCGACGGCGTCGATCCGCAAACCTACGGCATCGGCATCAAGGAACTGTGGGAGATCGACCCGGCCAAGCACCAGCCCGGCCTGATCGTGCACACGGTGGGTTGGCCGCTGACCAGCGACACCTATGGCGGCTCTTTCCTCTACCACCTGGAAAACAATCTGGTCGCGGTCGGTATGGTGGTCGGCCTCGACTACAAGAATCCGTGGCTGTCGCCTTACGAGGAATTCCAGCGCTACAAGACGCATCCGGCGATTCGCGGCTACTTCGAAGGCGGTCGTCGCATCTCCTATGGCGCGCGCGCTCTCTCCGAAGGCGGATATCAATCCGTGCCCAAGCTGACCTTCCCAGGCGGCTTGCTGGTCGGTGATACCGCTGGCTTCCTGAATGTGCCGAAGATCAAGGGCACGCACATGGCCATGGAGTCCGGCATCGTCGCCGCCCAAGCCGTGTTCGAGCACTTGAACAAGGACGGGGCGGGGGCGGAAGCAACGGAATACGCCGAGCAGATCAAGAAGAGCTGGCTGTGGGAAGAACTGTACAAGGTGCGCAACATCCGCCCCGCCTTCAAGTGGGGCTTGTGGGGCGCGCTGGCCTACGGCGCCATCGATACCTATGTCTTCGGCGGCAAGGCACCATGGACCATGCGTCACCACGATGACCATTCGCAACTTGGCGACAAGTCGGCGTATCCGAAGATCGCTTACCCGAAACCGGATGGCAAGCTGACCTTCGACCGTTTGTCGTCGGTCTTCCTGTCGGCGACGAACCACGAGGAAAACCAGCAGTGCCATTTGCGCCTGAAGGACGAGTCGGTGGCCATCTCGGTCAATTATGCCAAGTACGGCTCGCCGGAAACGCGCTATTGCCCGGCCGGCGTGTATGAAATCCTCGGTGAGGATGAGGGCCAGCCACGCCTGCAGATCAATGGTCAGAACTGCCTGCACTGCAAGACCTGCGACATCAAGGATCCGACCCAGAACATCAACTGGACGGTGCCGGAAGGCGGTGGCGGGCCGAACTACCCAAATATGTAGCAAACCTGCCGGTGTGCCGCGACTGCTGCGGTGCACCGGCCAAAACACCAAAAAACGAGAACAGCACACACAACTCAGCACGTCTCTTAGAGGGGTAATTCATGTCTGAAACAAATATTCAGGCGAAGATTCGGAGCAATCCGAAATTCGCTGAAATGGTCGGCAAACGCACGCGTTTTGCCGTGATCCTGTCGCTGGTGGTGTTGATTCCGTATTACGCCTTCATGTACCTGGTGTCCATGCAGCCGCAACTTTTTGCCGCCAAGATCGGGGAAGGCAGCGTCATTACCATCGGCTGGCCGCTGGCCGCGGTGATCGTCGTGGTGGGCTGGTTGCTCACTGGCGTTTATGTGAGCCGCGCCAACGGCGAGTTCGATCGCCTGAACGAGGAAATCCTGAAGGAGGCACACAAATGAAGCGCTCCTTCATTGCCTTGCTGGCGGGTAGCTTGCTGGCGATCTCCTTTGCGGCCATCGCCGGTCCCGGCGCGATCGAGGGGGTCGAGAAGCAGCCGGTCAATGTCAGTGCCATTGCCATGTTCCTGGTTTTCGTTATCGCCACGCTGGGCATTACCAAGTGGGCCGCAGCGCAGACCAAGTCGACCGCCGACTTCTACACGGCCGGCGGTGGCATCACCGGCTTCCAGAACGGTTTGGCGATTGCCGGCGACTACATGTCGGCGGCCACGCTGCTGGGTATCACCTCGATGGTGTATTTCAAGGGCTACGACGGTTTCATCTATGCCGTCTGCTTCTTCATCGGCTGGCCGATCATCCTGTTCCTGATGGCGGAGCGCCTGCGCAACCTCGGCAAGTTTACCTTCGCCGACATCGCTTCCTATCGGCTCGACCAGAACCGCATCCGCACCTTCGCTGCCGTGGGCTCGCTGACGGTGGTCTGCTTCTACCTGATCGTTCAGATGGTCGGCGCGGGACAGTTGATCCAGCTGCTCTTTGGCCTGGACTACAACGTCGCGGTGGCCGTGGTCGGTATCCTGATGATGGTGTATGTCACCTTCGGCGGTATGACGGCAACGACCTGGGTGCAGATCATCAAGGCCTGCCTGCTGCTCGGTGGCGGTATTACGCTGATGCTGCTCACCCTGTCGCAATTCGGCTGGTCGCTCGACACCCTGTTCGGCAAGGCGATCGAGTCGCACAAGGCCGGTGAAAAAATGATGATCCCGGGCTCGCTGATGGCTGATCCGATTTCCGCCTTCTCCCTGTCGCTCGGCCTACTGTTCGGTACGGCCGGCCTGCCGCACATCATGATGCGCTTTTTCACCGTGCCGAACGCCAAGGAAGCCCGCAAATCCGTGTTCTACGCGACCGGTTTCATCGGCCTGTTCTTCCTGGTGACGATCATTCTCGGCGCTGGGGCGATCACCATCGTCGGTACCAATCCGGCCTTCTTCGAAGGCGGTAATGTCGGTGGCAAGCTGATCGGCGGCGGCAACATGCCGGTCATGCACCTGGCCAAGGCGGTCGGCGGCGATGTCTTCCTCGGCTTCCTGTCGGCCGTGGCTTTCGCCACCATCCTGGCTGTCGTTTCCGGGTTAGCGCTGGCCGGTGCCTCGGCAATTTCCCATGACCTGTACGCACGAGTCATCAAGAAGGGAACGGCCTCCAGCCAGCAGGAAATGAAGGTGACCCGCTTTGCCTCAGTCGGCCTTGGCCTCGCCGCCATCGGTCTGGGCATCGCCTTCAAGGACCAGAACGTGCTCTTCCTGGTCGCGCTGGCTTTCGGTGTTGCCTCTTCGGTCAATTTCCCCGTGCTGATCCTGTCGATGTACTGGAAGGGGCTGACGACCCGTGGCGCGCTGTGGGGCGGCATCGCCGGCCTGGTGTCTTCGGTTGGCCTGGTCGTGCTGTCGCCGGCGGTTTGGGTCAAGGTGCTGGGTAATGCCAAGCCGATTTTCCCTTACGATCATCCGGCCATCATCTCGATGACCCTTGCCTTCGTGGTGACCTGGCTGATGTCGGTGACCGACAAGAGCGAGCGTGCGGCCAAAGAAGCCGATGCCTACGAGGAGCAGTTCATCCGGGCACAGACCGGCCTCGGTGCTGCTGGGGCGCACGATCACTAACTATCGAACTCTGCGGGAGAGATAACGGGAGAACAGCGCCCGAAGTCTCAACCTTTTCGGGAGCCTACGGGCTCCCTTTTTTTGCCTGTCTTTTGCGTTCGGGCAAAAAAAGCCGGCTGAATAAGGTCGACCTCGGCCGGGCGGACTCCTAGAATAGTAGGAGACTCGAATAATGGTTGAAAGCGCAGATGGCAAAACCCCCCGCGGAAACTTCCGCAACCCCACCGGACGATCTGGACGAAGGCTCTTGGAGCAATTCGATCATCGTCGACGTCAATAGCCTGCTCGCCGCCGAGGCCGAGAAGGAAGAGACTGAGTCGCCGCTGCCCTTGGACGACAGCCAGTTGCGGCTGGCCGCCAGCGTCTTCGCCAATTCGCACGACGGCATCATGATCACCGATGCCGAGGGCTTTATCCGCGACGTCAATCAGGCATTTACCCGAATCTCCGGCTATAGCCGCGATGAGGCAGTCGGTCGGCGGGCCAATCTGTTGAAGTCGGGCATCCATGAGCCGGAGTTCTACACGACGATGTGGGAAAGCCTGAAAACCCACGGTTACTGGCGGGGCGAGGTGTGGAACCGGCGCAAGAACGGCGAGCTGTTTCCGGAGATGATGTCGATCGGCGCTGTGCGCAACGAAGCCGGCATGCTGACCAACTATTTCGCCATTTACCATGACATTTCGGCGTTGAAGGAAAGCCAGCAGCGTCTGGAGCACTTGGCCTACTACGACGCACTGACCCGCCTGCCCAACCGCGTGCTTCTCGGTGACCGTATCAGTCAGGCGCTGGCCCAAGTGCGTCGGCGCAACAGCTTGTTGGCTGTCTGTTTCCTCGATCTTGACGACTTCAAGCCGGTCAACGACCGCTATGGCCATCAGACCGGTGACCGGCTGCTCATCGAGGTGGCGCAGCGCCTGAAGGATTCATTGCGCGAGGGCGACACGGTAGCCCGTTTGGGGGGCGACGAATTCGCCATCCTGCTGACCGATCTGGAAAGTCCGAACGAAGCGGCCGACATCCTGAATCGCCTGCGCGTGGGTATTGCCTTGCCCTACCGCCTGGATGGGGTGACCGCCGTCATTTCAGGCAGCATCGGCTATACGCTGATTCCCGGCGACAGCGCCGATCCGGAAACCTTGCTGCGCCATGCCGATCAGGCCATGTACGTGGCCAAGCAGGAAGGGCGTAACCGCATTCACCTGTTCGACACCGAACACGACGAGCGGGTACGTAGCCACCGTGAAAGCGTGTCGCGCATCCAGAGTGCCCTCGACAATGGCGAGTTCCGGCTGTACTACCAGCCGAAGGTCAATATGCGCCAGGGCACGGTGGTCGGCGTCGAGGCGCTGATTCGCTGGCAGCATCCGGAATTCGGCCTGCTCGCACCGTCCGAGTTCCTGCTGACACTGGGTGACAACCCGTTGCTGGTCGATATCGGCGACTGGGCCATCCGCCAGGCGCTGACCCAGATTTCGGCCTGGCGCCAGGCCGGCTTGCGCCTGCCGGTCAGCGTCAACATTTCCGGCCGCCACTTGCTGCATGCGGAATTCACCGAGCGCCTGGCGCGTCATCTGGCCGCCTTCCCGGGCCTCAATCCGCGCTATCTGGAGCTGGAAATCCTGGAAACTGCGGCGCTTGAGGACGTCAATCACGTCTCCCGAGTGATCGGTAAGTGTCGCGAAATGGGCGTCGAATTCGCCCTCGATGACTTTGGCACCGGCTATTCTTCCCTGCTCTACCTGAAGCGCTTGCCCGCCAGAACGCTGAAGATCGACCAGTCCTTCGTGCGCGACATGCTGGAAACTCCGGAAGGCACCGACGCCATCGCTGGCATCCTGGCGCTGGCCTCCGCCTTCAAGCGCAAGGCGGTAGCCGAAGGCGTGGAGAGCGTTGAGCAGGGCATCGTCCTGCTTCGTCTCAATTGCGATGTCGGGCAGGGTTATGGCATTGCCCGGCCGATGCCGGCAGACGAGGTGCAGCCCTGGGTATCGGGTTACAAGCCGGATTCGGCCTGGCTGGCCAGTGTAGTCTTGCCGTGGCGGCGCAGCGATTTCCCGCTGGTCGTCGCTGAGGTCGAGCAGCGCCGCTGGCAGGAGCAGGTGGCCGGTGCCGTCGAGCGCGGCGACAAGGTCTTGCCGGCCAATCGTATCGGCAAGCTGGCGGGCAGCCGGTTCGGCCGTTGGCTGGCCGGTGTCGGGGCGCGACGCTACGGGCAGTTGCCGCAGTTCCAGAAGATCGAGGAATTGCACATCAAGGCGCACCGGGTTGCGGCCGAGATCGGCGTACGTCTAGGCAAGGGCGATGTGGACAAGGCGCGCGAACTGTTGCTGACGCATAACGAACGCAGCAAGGAGTTGGTCGCCGCCCTGCTTGCCTTGCGCATCGCGGTTGCCGACATGACGCACAAGCCGGTCATCACGCCGCCGCTGCACAGTACTTTCGGCCCCTTGCACGGAGGTCGTTGACTGCTGCGGTGCACGGGCAAAAATGGCCAATTTTCAGTCATGCGGCAAAGCATCGTAGCGGGCTTGGTTGAGCATGCCGCATGACCGCCTGATGCGGCTGGTGCATGGCCTGGCCGAGCGTAGTGGCCTGGCCCAGATGGTGGCTTTCTACCTGAATGGCCTGCAGGCCGAGCACAAGCTGAGCCGCGGTGGCCGTCTGCTGTTCCGCGTCCGTCACTCGCATTGGTATGCCGTTGCCGTCGGGCTGCTGGCGGTGCTTTCGGCCGGGACCAGCCTCTATCCCTTCGGCCCGGTCATCGTCGGTGCCACGGTGTTTGCCCCGGGGCGCTGGCGCGGGGTGATCCTCGGGGCGACGCTGGGGGCGGCGATCGGGGCGACGACCTTTGTCGTCGTCGTGCAGAATCTGGGTGTCGGCCTGGTCGACGACTGGTTTCCCGGTATCCGCACCCATGCCATCTGGACCGAGTCCGCTTACTGGATCGAACACCACGGCGAACTGGCCCTCGGCCTGATCGCTGCCTTGCCAGTGCCGCAGATGCCGGCGCTGATCGCCTCGGCGCTGGGCGAAATGCATCCGGCGGCCGTCTTCATCGCCCTGCTGTGTGGCAAGGGCGTCAAATACACCGTCTATGTCTTGGGCGTGCTGCTCTTGCTGAAAGCCATGCGCCACGTGGCCGAATGGCGGGAGCCGCCGCCGGCTTAAGCGGTGGGTGGTGCCGCCTTGAACAGGCGCGGCGGTTCGAACAGCGAATCGATCTGCACCTGCTTGATGTCCGGATGGTCGGGCACGGCGTACATCACGTCGGTCATCATCTCTTCGAAAATGCCGCGCAGGCTGCGGGCGCCGGCCTTGTATTCGATGGCCAGTTCGGCCATCTGGCGGAAGACGGTGGGGGCGACGCGCAGGTCGACGCCGTCGGCGGCCAGCATGGCCTGGAACTGGCGGAAGATGGCGTTCTTCGGCTCGGTCAGGATGCGCACCAGCATCTCCTCGGTCAGCGCATGCAGACGGGTGACGATGGGCAGGCGGCCGGCGAATTCGGGAATCAGGCCGAATTCGAGCAGGTCGGTCGGCTTCACGCGGGCGTTCAGGCGCTCCAGGATGCGCTGGTCGTCGCCGCCGCCCGTCGAGATGAAACCGAAGGTGTGGGTCTTGGTCAGGATCTTGTCCAGGCCGACGAAGGCGCCGCCGCAGATGAACAGGATGTGCGTGGTGTCGATGTGGCGACCGTCCTTCAGGCGCACCGGCGCGCCTTCCATGATCTTGAGCAGGGCATGCTGCACGCTCTCGCCCGAAGTGGCGCGTTCCTGCCCGCCGACCGCCTTCAGCTTGTCGACTTCATCGACGAAGACGATGCCGCGCTGGGCGCGGGCCAGATCGTCGTTGGCCCGGTCGAGCAAGCGGTGCAGGATGGCTTCGATCTCGTCGCCGACGAATTGCGTCTGCGCCAGCGAAGTCGCGTCCGCGGTGACGAAAGGCACGTCGAGGATGCGCGCCAGCGTTTCGCACAGCAGCGTTTTGCCGGTGCCGGTCGGGCCGATCAGCAGGATGTTGCTTTTGGTCAGTTCGACCGTGTCCACCGCAGTCGTCTCCATGCGGCGGAAGTGAGCGTAGATGGCCACGGCCAGCGTGCGCTTGGCCTCCTCCTGGCCGATCACGTGTTCGTTCAGGCGACGGACGATTTCACTGGGTTTGAGCAGAGCGGGCATGGGGCGGATCCTCGGTGTATCCCGCGATGCTAGACGCATTGGGCCCTCAGGGGAAGCCTGCGGCAGGTAAGCGCGGGTAAAGCTTCAGCGGGCGATGACTGCCCGGTTGCGTCCGTTGTTCTTGGCCCAATACATGGCAGCGTCGGCGGCATTGACCATGGCCGTCGGGTTGTCATAGTTGCCCGAATGGGAAATGCCAATACTGACGCCGATGGGATGTTCGCTGACGCTGCTGCGAATCGGAGCCGCCAGTGCTTCAATCAGTCTCTCCGCGATTTGCAGGGCTTGCTCGTCCCGGATGGCGCCATCGACGATCAGGATGAATTCGTCGCCGCCGACGCGGGCGAAGAAGTCGCGCACGAAAAGCGTGCTTTTCAAGCGCTCGGCCGTCATGCACAAGACCTCATCGCCAACCGAGTGCCCATAGTGATCGTTGACCTGCTTGAAGCCATCGAGATCGCAATAGAAGAATGAGCAGGGCAAGGGGCGCTCCCCTTTATCGACCGGAGCAAATCGTTCGGCCAGATGCTGCCGGGCAAGGTAGCGGTTAGGCAGGCCGGTCAATTGATCGTGCGTGGCCTGGAATTCGATTTGTTGCTGGAGCGCTTCTTCATCGGTGAGATCCTTGATCAGGCCGATGAAGGAGAGGCCATCCGAACTGGAGATTTCCGAGACCCCCAGGCGCATGGGGAAAATCTGTCCCGATTTTCGCAAGCCCTGAACTTTTCTATTCTTGCCAACGATTTTTGCGTCTTTCGTCGCCAGATAGTTGCCAATGTAGGTGTCGTGCTCATCGTGATAGGGCGAAGGCATCAGCATTTTGACGTTATTCCCGATGACCTCCTTCGCTTCGTAGCCGAATATCTTTTCAGCCGCCTTGTTGAAACCGGTGATGCGACCGATGGTATCGATCCGGATAATGCCTTCGATGATGTTGTCAACAATGGCCTCGGTGGCCCGGTGGAAGCCGGCGATGCGCATCATGGCGCGCATGCGCACCTCGAGCAGCAGTGGATTGACCGGTTTGTGCAGATAGTCGTCGCCACCGGCCATGAAGCCTTGCAGGAGGTCGCCTTCGTCGTTGCTTTCGGTGATGACGATGATCGGTATCCAGTGTTCGCGGGTCAGCTTGCGGATCTGCCGAATGGCCTGCAAGCCACCGATGCCGGGCATTTCCAGATCCATCAGGATCAGTTCGGGGAGGCATTCCTGGCAATTTTGTATGGCGGCCTCGCCGCTGGTGACTACTTTGACCTGGTGGCCGCTGCTACGTAGTTGCTCGGCCAGGAATTCCCCAATCGATGGCTGATCGTCGGCGATCAGGATACGCAGTGGTGTCATCGGGTGACAGTTGCCCGTGAGTCAGTCGAAGCTGTCAATGTACTCCAACTCTGGTGTTTTTGACGAATTTGCGTGGCGAGTGAAGTCGGGCGTCGACTCCACTCGCTCGTCGGTGATCGCTCAGACGGTGACGACGATGCGGCCGTCGATCTGGCCGGCCTTCATGCGACCGAAGATGTCGTTGATGTTGTCCAGCGTGTCCATGCTGTAGTGCGACTTGACCTTGCCTTCGCCGGCGAACTCGAGCGCCTCCTGCAGATCCTTGCGGGTGCCGACGATGGAGCCGCGCACGGTCTTGGCATTGAGCACGACGTCGAAGATGGGCAGGTCGAAATTGCCCGGCGGCAGGCCGACCAGCGACATCGTGCCGCGCTTGTGCAGCATGCCGACGGCCTGGCCGAAAGCGCTACGGGATACGGCGGTGACCAGCACGCCGTGGGCGCCGCGAATGTTCTGCTGGACGAGTTGCACCGGGTCCTGCGTGCGGGCGTTGATCACTTCGTCGGCGCCGAGCGCGGTGGCCAGCGCCAGCTTTTCATCGGCCACGTCGACGGCGATGACATGGAAGCCCATGGCCTTGGCGTACTGCACGGCCATGTGGCCGAGGCCGCCAATGCCGGAGACGACGACCCAATCGCCTGGCTTGCAGTCGAGCACCTTCAGGCCCTTGTACACGGTGACGCCGGCGCACAGCAGCGGCGAGGCCGGGGCGAATTCCAGGTTGCCCGGCAGCTTGCCGACATAGGCCGGGTCGGCCAAGACATATTCGGCATAGCCGCCGTTGACCGTATAACCGGTCATTTGTTGTTCATCACACAGCGTTTCCCAACCGGTGATGCAGTGCTCGCAGTGGCCGCAGGCGGTGTGCAACCAGGGCACGCCGACACGGTCGCCTTCCTTGACCCAGGTAACGCCGGCACCGACCTTGGCGACGTAGCCGACGCCTTCGTGGCCGGGAATGAACGGGAGCGGCGGCTTGACCGGCCAGTCGCCGTCGGCAGCGTGCAGATCGGTGTGGCAGACGCCGGAGGCTTCGATCTTGACCAGAATCTTGCCGGCGGGAACGTCGGGAATAGCGACCTCCTCGATGACCAGCGGTTGCCCGTAGGCATGAACGACGGCGGCTTTCATTTTCGTTGCCATGGTTGTTCTCCTTGAAGCAGTGTCATGTCCTCGTACTGCGTCCACCATAGACCTGTGCCCCCAGGCCGGCCATTGTGGTTCTCACTTAGCCGGGCTTTTCGGGATATCGGGGGCGAGAGGCGTTAAAATGTCGGTTTTACCTTCGTCCGGCTGCCGGTCGGGCGACTTTTTCCGCTCGTTTCGCAGGATCGCCCATGCTGCAAAAACTCTCCGCTTTTCCCGGCGTAGCCGGCCCGGTCGTCGTCGTTGTGATGGATGGCTACGGATTGCCGAAAACCGACGTCGGCAGCGCCATTGCCGCCGCCAAGAAGCCGACGCTGGATCGCCTGTTCGCCAACTACCCGAACATCCGCCTGCGCGCACACGGTACCGCTGTCGGCATGCCGTCGGACGACGATATGGGCAATTCGGAAGTCGGCCACAACGCCATCGGTGCCGGCCAGGTTTATGCGCAGGGCGCCGCCTTGGTGGCCAACGCCATCGCCGAAGGCACGATCTGGGCGGGCAGCGCCTGGCAGGAAATTGTCGCCGGCGCCAAGGCAGGTCGCGGGGTGATTCACTTCATCGGCCTTTTCTCCGATGGCAATGTGCATAGCCACATCGATCACCTGAAGGCCATGGTCGTGCGCGCCAAGGAAGAGGGCGTCAAGACCGTGCGCATCCACGCCCTGCTCGACGGCCGTGATGTGCCGGAAACCAGCGCACTCGAATACGTCGTGCCCTTCGAAGCCTTCCTCGCCGAGCAGTCGACCGGCGGTTTCGATGCCCGCATCGCTTCCGGCGGTGGCCGCCAATACATCACCATGGATCGCTACGACGCCAACTGGCCGATGGTCGAAAAGGGCTGGAAAACCCACGTCCTTGGCCAAGGCCCGCAGTTCGCAAACGCTACGGCTGCGGTGCACGGCCTGCGCGAGCAAAATCCGGGGACCATCGACCAGGATCTGCCGGAATTCGTGATTGCGGAAAATGGCCAGCCGATCGGCACGATTGAGGATGGCGATGCCGTCGTCTTCTTCAACTTCCGTGGCGACCGCGCCATCGAAATCACCCGCGCCTTCGTCGAAGCCGATTTCAAGGAATTCGACCGCGTCCGCGTGCCGAACGTGACCTACGCCGGCATGCTGCAATACGACGGCGACCTGCAATTGCCCAAGCGCTTTCTGGTGCCGCCGCCGGCCATCACCAACACTTCCGGCGAATGGTTCAGCAAGGCCGGCATCACCCAATTCGCCTGTTCGGAAACGCAGAAATTCGGTCACGTCACCTACTTCTGGAACGGCAACCGCTCCGGGAAGTTCGACGGCGAAACCTACCTCGAAGTACCGAGCGACGTCGTGCCCTTCGAGCAGCGCCCGTGGATGAAGGCGGCCGAAATCGCCGACGCGATGATCGCCGCCATCCAGTCCGGCCAGCACAAGGTGTTGCGCTGCAATTTCGCCAACGGCGACATGGTCGGCCACACCGGCAACTTCGAGGCGGCGCGCATCGCCATCGAGGCGGTGGACCTGTCGCTGGCCCGTCTGCTCAAGGCGGTTGATGCCGCCGGCGGCGTGGCGCTGATCACCGCCGACCACGGCAACGCCGACGAGATGTTCGAACTCGACAAGAAGACCAAGCAGCCGGCGCAGAACAAGGACGGCAGCTTCAAGGCCAAGACGGCGCACACGCTCAACCCGGTGCCGCTGATCCTCTACGACAACGCCAGCGGCGGCAAGCTCGGCCTGACGCAGACGGAAACCGCCGGCCTGTCCAACATCGCTGCCACCGTGGCCAACCTGCTCGGGCTGGAAAAGCACGCCAGCTGGGACGACAGCCTGCTCGAAATCAAGTAAGCCGGCCACGGCCCGATAAAAAAGCGCGGTACCGCAAGGTCCGCGCTTTTTTGCCTTTTGCGGCAGTGCATCGCAGTAGTCAGTCGTTCGCCTTGTTTTCCTCGGCAAGGCAGCGGGCGAGGACGTCCAGCAGGGCAGCTTGATTGACCGGCTTGGTCAGGAAATCGTCCATCCCGGCAGCCAGGCAGTTCTCGCGGTCCTCGGCAAAGGCGCCGGCGGTCAGGGCGACGATGGGCAGGCGCTCGCCGGCGGTTTCCGCTTCGAACTGGCGAATGGCCCGGGTGGCGTCGCAGCCGTCCATGACCGGCATTTGAACGTCCATCAGGATCAGATCGGGGCGCTGCTGGCGGACGAATTCGACTGCCGCCTGGCCGTGTTCGACACTGTCCACGCGATAGCCCTGCTTGCGCAGCATGGCTTCGACGACCTTGCGGTTGGTCGGGTTATCTTCGACGACGAGAATGTGCCGCTCTTCGCCCGCGTAGGTGTTCTCCGCCCCTGTCATGCCAGCGGCTTCCGGCAGCTGAATGCGCATGGCGTTGGGGGCGCAAGGCAGGCGCAGGCGGAACCAGAAACGCGAGCCGGCGCCGGGCGAACTATCGACGCCGGTTTCGCCGTGCATCATTTCGGCTAGGTTGCGCACGATGGAGAGGCCCAAACCGCTGCCGCCGTAGGCGCGCGTGGTCGAGGTATCCAGCTGGTTGAAGGGTTTGAACAGTTCCGACTGGGTTTCCGATGCGATGCCGATCCCGGTGTCGACGACCGCGAATTCGAGCGTGGCGGCGTCGCCCTGGCGGGCAATCTCGCGGACCTCCAGGCGTACCGAGCCTTCCTGGGTGAATTTCAGCGCATTGCTGACCAGATTGGTCAGCATCTGGCGGATGCGCAGGGCGTCGCCCCAGTATTGCCGTTCATCCAGATTGCCTGTGTCGGTCCGAATTTCGATGTTTTTGGCGTGAGCTACTTCGCCGTAAAGCCGCTCTACCGCCTTGAGGACCTCATACGGCGAGAAAACGGCGATCTGCAGCTCGATTTTGCCGGCTTCGATTTTTGACAAGTCGAGGATGTCATTGAGCAAGGTCAGCAGGGTTTGGCCGGAATTCAGGATGGTGCGAGCAAATTCCTTGGTTTCCTCAGGCGTGGTGTTCGGCATCATCAGCAACTGGGCCATGCCGAGAATGCCATTCATCGGCGTGCGGATTTCGTGGCTCATCGTGGCCAGGAACTTCGATTTTGCCAGGTTGGCTGTTTCGGCAGTCGTGGTCAGGCGCTGCATCTCGTCAATGTAGGCTTCGCGTTGACGCAAGTAGCGCAGCAGCAGTAACAGCCCCAGCAGGACAATCACGACGCTGATTGCGGTGACCAGCGCGATGGTCGCGGTCATCCGTCGCCAGGAATTGAGAAAGAGCTCGTCACCGACGACCAGCGTGACGATGAGCGGGTAACGGTCGATCGCGCGCACTGCCGACAGGCGTAGCTCGCGCTTGCCGCTGGAGAAGCGGGTGCGGTCGGTGAGGATGACCTCGTGCTTTTTCTGGTGCAGTGCGATGACTTCATAAGTCGAGCCGCTCTGGTTGCGCTGTCCCATCAGGTTTTCGATCAGCGGCGTGCGAGCCAGCATCGTCAGGTCGCTGCGATACAGGCTGATGCTGGCTCCGGGGCCCAGGTTCTGCACCACGCGCTGAAAAAAGCCGCTGATTTCCGATACCGAAAAGCCAATCGCGACCAGGCCGATGAAATTGCCCTGAGCATCGTCGATGCGTCGGCTGATGAAAAAACTCCATTGGCCGGTGTGCTTGTTGCGTGCAGGCGCGCTGATGAAATCACCGGAGATGACCTTATCACGCAGCATGGTGAAGTAATCACGGTCGACGACATTGATCACGGCGACCGGAAACATGCGGCTGCTACTGACGATGTCGCCGTTGGTGGCGACGATGGAAACGACATCGATCTGTGACTGGTCGCGAATTTTCTCGCGCAGGGCCAAATGGGTATCCATGCCGGAAAATCGACGGCGGAAACTGTGGGGGTCTTGAATGTTCGCGCTGCGGATTTGATTGCTTACCGAATCGAGTGCCGAGTAAGCCGTGAACACCGATTGCGAAATGTCCTCGCTCAGTACCAGGGAGAGGCTGTCCATCTGCTGGCGCCAGCTCTCGATTTCGCGGTCGCGGAGCGTCATGACCGAGAGCATGGCGCCACCGATCATGCAGACGATGACGACCATGCCGAATAACGCGGCCATTTGGCTGGTGCGGAATCTGGAACGAGGCATGCGCAATCTAGTACTTTTGTAAAGGGTTTGGCGCGCAGTCTAGCAGCAATATGTCATTTTTTTCATCATTCCGATGTCAAATCTGTGCAAAGAATTGGGCGTGCGCTAAAGCCTTTTGCCCTCCCAAAGCGGTGGATCAGGGGGCGTGGGAAAATCGGCGGGGGCGAATGTTGAGTCGATGGGCTTATTGAAATGGCATTTATTTGATATTTGTATCAAATTTATTAGTGATCCATTAGAATAAAACGATAGTTTGATAGCCGGCGACGGGACTCCGTCGGGTCTGTTCGCTTCGGTTGTCACATCGCTTATGGATATCGTTTTTCTCTTCTACGGACTGGCCTTTCTGCTGTTGGGCGTGGTACTGGTCATCTGGCCCAAGCATGACAGTCGTTTCGCTTTGGCTCGGCTGGTCAGTTGGCTGACGGCATTTGCCTTTCTCCATGGTCTGCTGGAATGGACCGATCTGTGGCGGGTGGTGCATGGCGATCCGCTCTGGTTGACGGTATCCCGCCCCTATCTGCTGCTAGCTTCCTACATCGTCCTCTACGAATTCGGGCGCCGCTTGTTGCGTGAAGCGCTTGCCGTATCCGACGGTGTCAGGGATTTGCTGTTGTCGCCGTGGATGCACGCGCTTCTGCTGGCCGGCGTGGCTGCCGGGACGGCGTTCGGCAACGACGGCGTGCGCGATCTCGGAATCTGGTCGCGCTACCTGTACGGGACGACAGCGGCGCTGCTGACCGGTAGCGCTTTCCTTGCCTATTGCCGCTGTTGCATCCAGCCGTCGCTGGAATGCGACGAGTTCCGCGTCGTCTGGCGAGGTTGCCTGTTTGCCGGCGTCGCCTTTGTTGCTTATGCGGTATTCGGTGGGCTGGTGGTGCCGGCAGCCAATTGGGGCTTGCCCGCCTGGTTGAACCAGGATGCCTTTCAGTCGCTACTCGGTTTGCCGGTGCAATGGTTCAGGGCGGCGTGCGCTGTCGTCATTGCGGTGGCGGTGACTTTCATCCTGCGGGTGTTCCATCTCGAACGAGCCGAGTATTTGCGTGTGGCCTTGAGCAAAACCGAAGCGGCGCTGGCCAGTGTGGAGCAATTAGGCCGCCGCAATCGCCTGTTGCTCGATTCGGTCGCCGAGGGGATTTTTGGCGTCGATTGCAACGGGCGCGTCAGCTTCATCAACCCGGCGGCGTTGACCATGCTCGGCTACGAGGACGACGATCTGCTCGGGCGGTCGATACACGAGTTGACGCATTACGCCCATGCTGACGGTTCGCCCTTCCCGGAAGGCGAGTGCCCGACGCGCTTGACCCTGGAGGACGGCCGGCCGCGGCATGTGCCGGATGACTGCTTCTGGCGCAAGGACGGGACGCCTTTCCCGGTGTCCTACTACACGGCGCGTATTCAGGAGTCGGGTACGGTGGTCGGCGCAGTGGTTGTCTTCGAGGATATTTCGGAGCGCAAGCAGGTCGAGCAGGAATTGGAGAAGTACCGCCACCATCTGGAGCAACTGGTCGAACAACGCACCGTCGAACTCAAGACGGCAGAGGCGAATAGCCGCCTGCTGCTGGATGCCTCCGCCAGTGGCCTCTACGGCATGGATACCGATGGGCGGATCGTATTCATCAATGATGCGGCTTGCCAGATGCTGGGGTTCAGCAAGGAAAAACTGGTTGGCCGACCGGTGCACGCGACGCTGCACCACTCCTATGCCGATGGCTCGCCCTTCCCGGCAGAGACCTGCCCGATGCTACAGGCCTTGAAGCAAGGCCTGCCGGTCAGCAACGACGACGACACCTTCTGGTGTGCCGACGGCAGTCCGTTGGCCGTGGCTTCGGCGACCCGACCGATGGTACGCGACGGCGAGATCGTCGGCGCGGTGGTCAGTTTCGTCGACACCAGTCAACGCAAGCAGGCTGACGAGGCGCGCAGCAGGGCACTGGCCGAAGCAGAGCGTCTGGTCAAGGTAAAGAGCGAGTTCCTGGCCAATATGTCGCACGAGATTCGTACGCCGCTCAATGCCATTCTCGGCATGGCCTATCTGGTCAGGCGTTCCGGCGTCACGCCGGAGCAGGCCGAGCGCCTGGGCAAGATCGATCTGGCCGGCCAGCATTTGCTCGAGATCATCAATGCCATCCTCGATCTGGCCAAGATCGAAGCAGGCAAGTTCGAATTGGCCGAGGCCGATGTCAACGTCCCGGGTATCGTCGCCAATGTCGCCTCGATGTTGTTCGACCGTGCACAGGCCAAGCATGTCGAACTGGTGGTCGAGACCCGCCCCTTGCCACATAACCTGCGCGGCGACCCCGGTCGCCTGCAGCAGGCACTGCTCAACTTCGCCACCAACGCGGTCAAGTTCACCAGCCATGGCAAGGTAATCCTGCGTGCCTACGCCGAGCAGGAAACGACGGGCGAAGTCCTGGTTCATCTGGAAGTCGAAGACACGGGGATCGGCATTGCGCCGGAGGTGCTGCCGCGTCTGTTCTCTGCCTTCGTCCAGGCCGATGGCTCGAGTACCCGCCAATACGGCGGAACTGGCCTGGGCCTGGCTATCTCGAAGAGCCTGGCCGAATTGATGGGCGGCGAAGTCGGAGTGCGTAGCGTACCGGGCGCGGGGAGTTGCTTCTGGCTGACCGCACGCCTGAAGAAAACGCTGTCGCATCCGGCAGCTACGCCGCCGAGAGTGGCGGCATCGTCTCCGGAAACCATTCTGGCAGCCGAATATAGCGAATGCCGAATCCTCTTGGTCGAGGACGAGCCGGTCAATCGCGAGGTGACGCTGGAGTTGCTGGCCGACACCGGTTTGATCGTCGATGTGGCAGAGGATGGTCGACAGGCCGTGGAGAAGGCCAGGCTGACCCGTTACGACGCGATCCTGATGGATGTCCAGATGCCGGTGCTCGACGGCTACGAAGCGACGCGCCAGATCCGTGCACTATCGCTTGGCGGTGACGTTCCGATTATTGCGATGACCGCCAATGCCTTTGTCGAGGACAAGGTGCGTTGTCTGGAGTCAGGCATGAACGATTTCATCGCCAAGCCGGTCGAGCCCGACATGCTGTTCAGTACGCTATTGGGCTGGTTGTCGCGGGTTTAACCAGCGTTGCCGGCTTTCCACTGCCGTCGATAGTGCATCGGCGCCATGCCGGTCCAATCGACAAAGGCGCGATAGAAGGCCGAAGTGTCGGCATAGCCTAGATCGGCCGCGACCTGGGCGATCGAATCCTTGCTCTTGGTCAGGCGGGCCAGCGCCATGTCGCGGCGCAGGGCATCCTTGATGGCGCGGAAACTGGAGCCTTCTTCTTCCAGCCGGCGATGGATGGTGCGCGGGCTGAGATAGAGGCGCGCGGCGATATCGTCGAGCGTCAGCGTCGCCGGCAAGGCGGCGCGTAGCTGGTCGCGCACGCGTTGCACCATCTCGCGGTCGCGTCGGTAGAGCATGGTGATCTTGCCCGGCGCGCCGTCGAGGAAGGCGGCCAGGGCCGCTTCGTCGCGCCGGATGGGCAGGTCGAGCAGGTTGGCGTTGAAGCTGGCGACCAAAGCTCCCATGCCGCCCGGAACGGTCGGGGCAAAACGCGAATCCTCGGTGAAGATCAGCGCGTAGTCGTCGAAATGGGCAGGCTTGCGATAGGGAAAGATCACGCTGTCGAGCGCCAGGCCGCGTCCGGCCAGCCAGCAGGAAAGGCCGTGCAGCAGGCGCAGCAGCCACTCGAAGGCGAAGATGCGGCCGGGATCGTCGGTCTCGGCTGCCAGATGCCGCCGCTCGGCGATGATCAACTCGGCGTGGCCATGCTGGCGGCGAATGCTGACCGCCAGATCGGGTAGAACCAGGCGCAGGAAGCGGCAGGCGCGTTCCAGTGCCTCGGCCAAGGTCGGCGCGCTGATGCAGGCACGACACAGGAATTCGAAGCTGCCGACGCGCATCGGCTGGCTGAACAGGCCGAAGCCCTCGTCGTCGAGCTGGCGGTTGAGCAGGTTGTAGAGCGCGGCATAGCGGTCGATGGGAATACGGCTGGCGGAGTCTGCAATTTCAATCCCGGCGGCGTGCAGCAAGGCGACGCTGTCCTGATTCCGGTGGCGTAGTCCGGCCAGCATGCCGGTAACAAAGCCCATGGAAACAGTCGCTTTGCTGCGGGGTGTTGGATTTGTCTTGGTGCGATGCAGCATTTTTTGCCTTTTTGAGCCGTGCACCGCAGCAGCATATCACCTTGGCGGAATTTGCACGATTGTCGTCATTCGCCACAATGGCACGAGGGTTAAAGCGGCCTAGCATGGCGCATATTCCAAAAATGCTGTGGAGAGCGATGCCATGACCGATCTGTCCGTTGCCAAGAAACTCGCGCCGTACAAGCCGAAGAACAAGGTCCGTTTCGTGACCGCCGCCTCGCTGTTCGACGGCCATGATGCCTCGATCAACATCATGCGGCGGATTCTGCAATCGACCGGCTCCGAGGTCATCCATCTCGGCCACAACCGCTCGGTGCAGGAGATCGTCAACGCGGCCCTGCAGGAAGACGCACAGGGCATCTGCATCACTTCCTACCAGGGCGGCCACGTCGAGTTCTTCAAGTACATGATCGACCTCTTGAAGGCGAACGGCGGCGAGAACATCAAGGTCTTCGGCGGCGGTGGCGGCGTCATCGTGCCGGCCGAAATCAAGGAATTGCACGCTTACGGCGTGACCCGTATCTACGCCCCGGAAGACGGCGTAGTCATGGGCCTGCAAGGCATGATCAACGACGTGGTCGAGAAGTCCGATTTCGATCTGGCCGCCGAAGGCTTGCCGAGCGTCGAGCAAGTGCTGGCCGGGCTCAAGGCGGGCGACAAGCGCCTGTTATCGCGCGTCATCACCCTGCTGGAAAACGGCGCTGCGCCGGACCTCAAGGCTCCGTTGCTCAAGGCCGCGGCCGAAACGACCATCCCGGTGCTCGGCATCACGGGCACCGGCGGTGCGGGCAAGTCCTCGCTGACCGACGAAATCGTCCGTCGCTTCCGTCTCGACCAGGAAGACAGCGTCAAGATCGGCCTGATCTCCATCGACCCCTCGCGCAAGCGGACCGGCGGCGCGCTGCTCGGCGACCGCATCCGCATGAACGCCATCGAGCATCCGAACATCTTCATGCGCTCGCTGGCCACCCGCGACACCGGCTCGGAAATCTCCGCCGCGCTGCCGGAGGTCATCGCCGCCTGCAAGCTGGCCGGCTTCGATCTGGTCATCGTCGAAACCTCGGGTATCGGCCAGGGCGATGCGGCCATCGTGCCCTTCGTCGATGTCTCGATGTACGTCATGACTCCCGAATTCGGCGCCGCCTCGCAGCTGGAAAAGATCGACATGCTCGACTTCGCCGACTTCGTGGCGATCAACAAGTTTGACCGCAAGGGCGCCGAGGACGCGCTGCGCGATGTGCGCAAGCAGTACCAGCGCAACCGCGAGCTGTTCACCACGCCGACCGACGACATGCCGGTGTTCGGCACCATGGCGGCGCGCTTCAACGACGACGGTGTCACCGCGCTATATCAGGCGCTGGTCCCGGCGCTGACCGAAAAGGGTCTGAAACTGAAGGGCGGCAAGCTGCCGCTGGTCACCGTCAAGCAATCTTCGGCCAGCCGCGCCATCGTGCCGACCGCCCGCGTGCGCTACCTGGCCGAAATCGCCGACACCGTGCGCGGCTACCATGCGCATACCGAAGAACAGGTGAAAATCGCCCGCGAGCGCCAGTCGCTGCGCATCGCCAAATCGGTTTTTGCCGGTTGCGACAAGTCCACTGCAGACTTCGACGAAATGCAGGGGTTCAAGGATAGCCAGCAGGACCCGAAGGCCAAGAAGCTGCTCGACATGTGGCCGCAGACCGTCGAGGCCTACTCCGGTGACGAATACGTCGTGAAAATCCGCGACAAGGAAATCCGTACCAAGCTGACCGGCGAGTCGCTGTCCGGCACCAAGATCCGCAAGGTCATCCTGCCGAAGTACACCGACGACGGCGAAATCCTGCGCTTCCTGATGAAAGAAAACGTACCGGGTTCCTTCCCCTATACCGCCGGCGTCTTCGCCTTCAAGCGCGAGAACGAAGATCCCACCCGCATGTTTGCCGGCGAAGGCGACGCCTTCCGCACCAACCGCCGCTTCAAGAAGGTTTCCGAAGGCATGCCGGCCCACCGCCTGTCCACCGCCTTCGATTCGGTGACGCTGTACGGCTGCGACCCGGACGAGCGCCCGGACATCTACGGCAAGATCGGCAACTCCGGTGTCTCGATTGCGACGCTGGACGACATGAAGGTGCTCTACGACGGTTTCGACCTGGTCTGCCCGACCACCTCGGTGTCGATGACCATCAACGGTCCGGCCCCGATCATCCTGGCCTGCTTCTTCAATACCGCCATCGATCAGCAGATGGCCAAGTTCAAGGCGGACAACGGCCGCGAACCGACCGAAGACGAAGCCGAGAAGATTCGCGAATGGGTGTTCAAGACCGTGCGCGGCACGGTGCAGGCCGATATCCTGAAGGAAGACCAGGGCCAGAACACCTGCATCTTCTCGACCGAGTTCGCGCTGAAGATGATGGGCGACATCCAGGAATTCTTCGTCCATAACCAGGTGCAGAATTTCTACTCGGTGTCGATTTCCGGCTACCACATCGCCGAAGCCGGCGCGAACCCGATCAGCCAGCTCGCCTTCACGCTGTCCAACGGCTTCACCTACGTGGAAAGCTACCTGGCGCGCGGCATGCACATCGACGATTTCGCGCCCAACCTGTCCTTCTTCTTCAGCAACGGCATGGACCCGGAATACTCGGTGATCGGCCGCGTCGCCCGCCGCATCTGGGCTGTGGCGATGAAGAACAAGTACGGTGCCAACGAGCGCAGCCAGAAGCTGAAGTACCACATCCAGACCTCGGGCCGCTCGCTGCACGCCCAGGAGATGGACTTCAACGACATCCGCACCACGCTGCAGGCGCTGATCGCCATCTACGACAACTGCAACTCGCTGCACACCAATGCCTACGACGAAGCGATCACGACGCCGACCGAGGAATCCGTGCGCCGCGCCATGGCCATCCAGCTGATCATCAACCGCGAATGGGGCGTCGCCAAGAACGAGAACCCGAACCAGGGTGCTTTCGTCATCGACGAGCTGACCGATCTGGTGGAAGAAGCCGTGTTGAAGGAATTCGAAGCCATCGCCTCGCGCGGCGGCGTGCTCGGCGCCATGGAAACCGGCTACCAGCGCGGCAAGATCCAGGAAGAGTCGATGTACTACGAGCACAAGAAGCACGACGGCTCCTACCCGATCATCGGCGTCAATACCTTCCTGAATCCGAAGGGTATGGCGCAGCAGGAAATCGAGTTGGCCCGTTCGAGCGAGGAAGAAAAGCAGTCGCAGATCAAGCGCCTGCGCGACTTCCAGTCCCGCAACTCGGCTCAGGCTCCGGCCATGCTGGAAAAGTTGAAGCAGACCGTGATCGACAACGGCAACGTCTTCGCCGTGCTGGTCGATGCCGTGAAGTACTGCTCGCTGGGCCAGATCAGCTCGGCGCTGTACGAAGTGGGCGGTCAGTACCGCCGCAGCATGTAAGGTTTAAACAGTCTTCTCAGAAGGGGAACAGCAACCCGACCCTGACAGGGTGGAGGAGAAAAAGGAACGGCGGGGCTAAGTACCCCGCCGTTTTTATTTGTTCGCTCTGTTGGTTCGTTCTATCCCATCGCCGGTTCCGGCGTGAGCGGCAGCAGCGAGCGCGCCGATACGATCAATCGTTTTCGTATGCCAGAGCCCATCTGGCGTTCCACTTCCCACATCGGCAGGCCCTTGACGACGGCAACCTGCTGGATGGCGGTGACAACTTCCCCAAGTTTGGTACAGAGGTACTCGGTTCCACGCTGAATCGAAGACTGCATTTTCTTCATTTGGCTAGGGCCTCCATGTGTGGCTAAGGACAAGGCATCGTAGCGGATGCCACCTGAGGTGAGGAATCGAAGAGAAGCTGAGAAACCGTCCGGTTAATTCGATCAGTCGGCGGACAATTTCAGGGAATTTTCGGGCGTAGTTTTCCTTCGGAAGTGCGGTTGAAAATCGGGGCTGAAGTCGGATCTTATACCTCGTCGGCCGTTTTGTAACCGACCCGGAATCCCCCCCAGTGTTTGCCGTTGACGAAGACCGGCGCCGAGATGTCATGCACGATTTCACCGGTGTCGCGGCGGTAGGTTTGCAGTAGGTAAGGCAGTGGATGGCGGCCGCAACGACGGCCGACCGGGTCGGAAAAAATGCGCTTGGTCCGGTTGTGTAGCTTGTCGTAATCGGCGTCGCCGGTCAGCGCTTCGCAATAGCGTTGGTTGTGCGTTGGCACGTAACCGTTGTGATCGCAGGCGATGGCATAGGTGACGTGATTTCCCACCTGCAGGAAGGCTTCCTGAATACGCGGCAGAATGCGGTCGGCGATAGCATCGAAGCGCGTGCTGAACTTCGGCGGCTCTGTATCGCCGCAGGGCTGGTAGTCGGTATCGAACAGGTCCTCCTCGCTGAGCAGAGCTTTGGCGATGGCTTTTTCCCACAGATGCCCGATATTGGCCGCCGCCTGACGGACGAGGCCGGGCATTTCGTGGTGGATGCGCCGCGCCCGTTCACCGGCCGGCCCGAGATCGAATTCCTTGAGCAGGTTGTGCAGTCCGCGCGACTGGCCATAGAGCTGGCGCGTCGAGCTGGCGGCTTCCTCGACCTGGCTGCTGCTCTGCTGCGTCGCATCGTCGATGCGCATGATGGCCTGGCTGACCTGGCCCAGGCCGGTCGCCTGTTCCTGCGAGGCGGCGCGAATGTCGCGCATGCGGTCGTTGATCTGGCGGATGGTGGCAATCAGGTGCTCCATCGTGTTGCCCAGTGTCTCGACGCTCTGGATGGTCGTACCAGTTTGTTCGACCGTCCCGGCGATCAGGCGGCGGATATCTTGTGCAGCCTCGCTCGAGCGCAAGGAGAGCTGGCGTACTTCCGAGGCGACCACGGCGAAGCCTCGCCCGTGCTCGCCGGCGCGGGCGGCTTCGACGGCGGCGTTGAGGGCCAGCAGATTGGTCTGGAACGACAAGGAGTCGATCACGCCGACGATACTTTCGATACGCCTTGCGCTGTCGCCGAGTTCGGCCATGGTTTGACGCGTTGCCTGCATGGTCGCGTTGCTGCCTTCCGCCATGGCCGTCGCTTCGTCGACGAATTGCGTGACGCTGTGCGCGGTTTCGGCATTCTGCTGCACGACGGCGTTGATTTCCTCCATGCTGCTCGCCGTTTCCTCCAGGCTGGCGGCCTGCTCCTGCGTGCGTGCGGCAAGGCCGTCGTTGCCCTCGGCGATGTTCTTGGCGGCGTCGGCGACGGTGTCGACCACCGCCTCGATACGGCCCAGCGTTTCACGCAGATTGAGCACGGTCGAGTTCAGCTCGCGACAGACCCGACCGATCTGGCCTGGATAGGCCTGGTCGATGTGCTCGGTCAGGCGGCCGTTGGCGACGGCGCCGGCGACTTGCGTCATGTCGGCGAAAGCGCGGTCGAGCAGGGCAAATAGCTCGATGGTGGCGCGGCCGGCCGGTGAGTCGGTCAGTGCGCCGTCCTCGGCGCTTGGCGAGAAATCGCCGGTGCTGACGGCTTGAGCGATGCGCGCGCCGATAAGGTTTTCGTTCCCTCTGCTTTGCCTGAGCGATTCGAACTTCATCGCAATGCACCCGAACTGGCCGGGCTGGCCAAGCTCGGGCCGGTAGTCGTTATTCTGCTCATTTGCAGCATCCAGACCGGACTCGAAATCGTGCAGGCTATCCGCGAGGCGCTGACGTAGCTGCTCCGTAGCCGCCGCCAGGGGAGCATAGGTAGTGGGCAGCATGGAGTGATCGGATGGCGTCAGGTCGCCGTCTGCCAACCGGCGAAGCGCTTGTTCCAATTGGGACAAGCTGGCGGGGTCGAGTACGACGCCCTTGTCCTGCTCCAGCCGCGGGTTGATCGATTCACTGAGTGCTTCGGAGGGCTGCTGTTGCAGCCATAGACCGAGCAGCACGCCGGGCATGCCGAGCGCTGCCAGCCACCCGCTGTGCTGGCCGAAGCCGCCGAGAGATTCAAGCATCTCGCCGTGCCACGGCGCGAGCGGCAGCGCCGCCAGCATGCCGCCGATCAGGCACAGCATCAGCAATACGAACAGGACAAGGGATTTCAGTTGGCTCATAAGCCCAGGGGATGGATGCACGTTCTATCCCTCCGCAAAATGGTTTAACTAAATTATCACACTCATTAAAAATAACAAATAAGAAAAATCTATGCTTGTTTTGGCGAAGCAGCCGAAGGGTTGGAGGGGCAATACAGGGCGGGGCAAAGTACCCCGCCCGTTTCCTTGTGTCAGGTGCCGGCTATTGGTTTTTTGCCTTTTCGGCGCGTGCACCGCAGCAGTCTTGGTTGGGGGCTTTTGCTGTAGCAAAATGGGGCGTTCCGTTCGAAAGCCAGACCCATGAACGCCCACGACCGCCTTTCCACCAGCCTGCAATCCAATCGCCTCGACCGCCGCCAATTCCTCTGGCTGCTCGGCGCCTCCGCACTGTCCGGCTGTGCTGCCTCGCCGATCGGCGGTGGTGCCATCCTCGTCGGCATGAGCGAGGAGGAAGAGAAGCAGGTCGACCGCCAGGTCGCCGCCCAGCAGTTCTCGCAGGATCTCGGCGCCGTGCAGGACGAGGCGCTCAATCGCTACGTCGGCGAGATCGGCCGTCGGCTCGATGCCAACACGCATCGGCCGCAGATGCCGTACTCCTACCGCGTACTCAACGCCAATTACGTCAACGCCTACACCTTCCCCGGTGGCTCGATCGGCGTCACCCGCGGCATTCTGCTCGATCTCGATAACGAGGCCGAACTCGCCGCCCTGCTTGGCCACGAACTCGGTCACGTCAACGCCCGCCATGCAGCGCGCCGGCAGGGACAGGCCATGGTCACGCAGGTGGCAATGACCGGCGTCAATATCGTCGGCGCCCTGGCCGGTGTCGGCAGCCTGACCGATATTGGCACCCAACTCGGCGCCAGCGTACTGCTCTCCAGCTATTCGCGCTCTAACGAACGCGAAGCCGACGAGCTGGGGCAGGAATACATGGTGCGTGCCGGCTATCCGGCCAGCGGCATGGTTGGCCTGCAGCAAATGCTGGTCGACCAGCAGAAGGAGTCGCCCGGTCTATTGCAGACCATGTTCTCCACGCACCCGATGAGCAGCGAGCGGCGCGACACGGCCCGCCAGCTGGCCGAAAGCAAGTACGCCAGCAGCACCCAACGCGACCCCGGCCGCGAACGCTACATGGACAGCACGGCGGCCCTGCGCCGTATCAAGCCGACCGTCGAAGCCTGCCAGAAAGGCGACGTCGCCATGGCCGGCAAGGCCTACGCCAAGGCCGAGGAACAGTACCTACGCGCCGTCAAGCTGACACCGAACGACTATGCCGCCAACCTGCTGCTGGCCAAATGTCTGTCAACGCAGGACAAGGATGCCCAGGCCCTCGACTATGCCCGCGCCGCCGCCCGCATCTACCCGCAGGAAGCGCAGGCGCAAAAGCTGATCGGCGTCATCGCCCTGGCCCAGAAAGATCCGGCGCTGGCCTACGACCACCTCGACCGCTACGACCGCCTGCTCCCCGGCGATGCCGGCATCACCTTCCTGAAAGGCATTTCGCTCGAAGGCCTGGGCAATCGCCCCGAAGCCGCCAACCTCTACGCCGCCTACCTGAGGCGGCAACAGAAGGGCAAAGCGGCGGAATATGCCTATGGGCGGCTACAGGCTTGGGGGTATGTGAAGTAGGGCGGGTCAAGGCTGCCAACGACCCATAGTTGACTTTCAGTATCTGCCAAAGCAGACATTCAACTTCTGCTTTTACTAACGACGCTACTCAGAACAGCGTCAGGTGGCTAATTGGTTAGCCACTCGCATTCTTCTCGAGCAATTGGAGTAAGCCGTGGACATCGCCAAGCACCCACAAGTCAGCGACCTTCTCACCATCGAACGAAAAGAGTGCAGTCCCCTGCCACTCAACAGGTTTTCCAGTAGGTTGATAACCAAAGAACTCGCCCCGGTGGATGCCAGAAAAGCGCATACGTGCGAATGCCTTCGAACCCTCGATAACGAGGTCAAGTATGTCGCAGCGATAACTCGCCAGGGCGGAGTGCACAAAATCGACATATGCCCCAAACCCCTCGTGGCCGACCTTCGTTTGACCTAGCGAACCGCGAAAAGTGAAGGCGTCACAAAGCAAAACAGGAATCTTCGACTTGTCGTATCGGTTCCAGATATCGCTGTAAAAGCTTTCTACAACTGAACGAATATCTGAGGGCGTCATCGGAGTGTCTAAATAGTTGCCGGTCAGGGTATGGGCGCATCATACCGTGCCCTCGTAATCTGGGCCGATGTGACTGCTATATGGCTTGGAAGCGAAGGTCCGCTTCTGGCCGAGAGTCGCCGTTGGGATCACTATTGCTTATTTTCAGGAATCGAAAGCGGGCAATGGATTTTGCCCATTCAGGCCAGTGCACCGCAGCAGTGCCCTTGAAGCTCAATCCCCGAAGCTGCGCAGCCCGTCCAGGTCGATGACGTTGATACCGCCGTATTCGCTGCGCACCAGTCCGGCATCTTCCAGCACCTTCAAGCCCTGGTTGGCGCGTTGGCGGGAGACGCCGGCGAGGTAGCCGAGTTCTTCCTGCGAGATTTGCAGCAGGCGGTTGGTGCCAGGGTAGAGGACCGGGTTGAACAGGGCGGCGAGGACGCGGGCGATGCGGGTGTCGATGTCGAGCAGGCGCTCGTTTTCCATCATGCCGATGAACTGGCCGAGGCGTTCGTTCAGCTGCGTGATCATGTAGCGGTTGAACGGGATGCTGTGGTCGAGCAACCACAGGAAGGTGCTGCGGTTCATGAAGGCAACGCGCGTTTCGCGGATGGCCATGACGTCGTAGCGGCGCGGTTCTTCCTTGAGCAGCGAGCCTTCGCCGAACCAGGCGCCGGTGCTGATGCCGGTCAGCGAGGTGGTCTTGCCGCTGGTCCAGTGGCTGGCCATCTTGCCCAGGCCGTCGATCATGCCCATCCAGT